>PMBV01000309.1 GCA_003153055.1 Myxococcales bacterium | reverse complement strand
GGCATGCAGCAGATCGCCTCGGGCGAGTACGAGCTGCTCCCCGAGGACGCGGGCCACGACGAGCTCGACTCGATGCACACGGCGTTCAACCGGATGATCAAGGAGATCATCGAGCACCGCCAGGAGATGCTGCAGTCCGAGCGGCTCGCCTCGCTGGGGACGATGCTCGCGGGCATCGCCCATGAGATCAACAACCCGCTGTCGAACATCTCGACGTCGGCCGAGCTCCTCAAGGAAGAGCACGAGACCGCGTCGGCGTCCGAGCGCGAGGAGCTCATCGCGCAGATCATCTCCCAGACCGATCGCGCGACGAACATCATCCGCACGGTGCTCGACTTCAGCCGAGAGCGGGCCTTCGAGCGGAGATCCACCGACCTGTTGTCGGCGGTGCGCGGGTCGGTCATCTTGGTGCGCGGCAAGCTGCCGGCCGACGTCACGGTGGACATCGACGTCGCCCAGGGAATCGAGGTGCTGGCCGACAAAACGAAGCTCGAGCAGGCCTTCATCAACCTGATGTCGAACTCCATCGACGCGATGACCGACGCCGGGCGGGAGCATCGCATCACGGTGTCGGCCCGGCGGGCGGGCGAGGCCGACGTCGAGATCGTCTTCAAGGACACGGGCGCGGGGATCCCCCGGCACCTCCTCGACCGGGTGTTCGACCCGTTCTTCTCCACCAAGGACGTGGGCCGGGGCACGGGCCTTGGCCTCTACGTCACCCATCAGATCGTCGAACAGCACCACGGGGCGATCAAGGTCGACAGCGTCGAGGGAGCGGGGACCACGGTGACCCTGAGGTTGCCAGCGCCCAAGGCCGAGCTGGAAGGGCGAAGCACGAAGGGAGCGTCATGAGCGAGGACACGACAGTGACCCCGCGGCCGAGGCTCCTCGTCGTCGACGACGAGCCGATCGCCGTGCGCAACCTCGAGCGGGTGTTGAGCAAGGAGGGCTACGAAGTCGGCACCGCATCCAACGGCCAGGCCGCGCTCAAGGAGATCCAGAAGCGCTCCTACGACGTGGTCCTCACCGACCTGAAGATGGAGAAGGTCGACGGCATGCAAGTGCTGCGGCGCTCGAAGGAGATCGACCCGGACATCGAGGTGGTCCTCATCACCGGGTTCGCCGCCATCGACACGGCCATCGAGGCGATGAAGGAGGGCGCCTACCACTACATCGCCAAGCCCTTCAAACTCGACGAGGTCCGGAAGATCGTCCGCGAGGCCGTCGAGAAGGTGCGGCTCAAGAAGGAGAACCGGCAGCTCAAGGAGCAGGTCGAGAACCTGAAGGAGGGGACCGAGATCATCACGCAGGATCCCTCGATGCTTCGGGTGCTCGACACCGCCCGCGACGTCACCCAGGCGGACTGCAACATGCTCATCACCGGCGAGTCGGGGACCGGCAAGGAGCTCGTCGCCCGCTACATTCATCGCCACAGCCTGCGGGCGGGCTCGGTCTTCCTGGCCATCAACTGCGGAGCGTTCACCGAGGAGCTCCTCACCAACGAGCTGTTCGGCCACGAGAAGGGTGCCTTCACCGGCGCCACCTCGCAGAAGAAGGGCCTCATCGAGATGGCTGAGGGCGGCACGCTCTTCCTCGACGAGGTCACCGAGATGAGCCCGTCGATGCAGGTGCGCCTGTTGCGCGTCATCCAGGAGAAGGAGCTCCTGCGGGTGGGCGGCACCCAGCCAGTGCTGGTGAACGTGCGCTTCGTCGCCGCGACGAATCGGAACATCCAGGAGGCGATCGCCGCCCAGGACTTCCGGCAGGACCTCTACTACCGCCTCAACGTCGTGACCTTGAGTCTCCCGCCGCTCTCCGAGCGAGGCGACGACATTCCGCTGCTCGCGCACTTCTTCCTGAAGAAGTTCTCCCAGCGCATGGGGAAGCCGGTCGAGTCCATCTCCAAGGAGGTGCAGGAGCTCCTCACGAGCTACGGCTTCCCCGGCAACGTCCGCGAGCTCGAGAACATCATCGAGCGAGGCGTCGCGCTGGCCAAGGGGCCGACCCTCGAGCTCGGCCAGCTCCCCGAGGACCTCAAGCGGATGGGGCTCAAGGTTTTCAGGCGAGAGGGCGGACGCATTCCGTCTCTCGAGGATCAAGAGAAGGCCTACATCCAATGGGTGCTCAAGGAGGTCGACGGCAACCGGTCTCGCGCCGCCGCCATCCTCGGCATCGACCGTGTGTCCTTGTGGCGAAAGCTCAAGCGCTACGATCTCGAAGAGGCCTGAGCCAAGTCACCGCCGCACGCGCCAGGACCGGGTCCTACGGACGTTCGTCGGCTCCGCTGGCAGCCTTCTACTGGCAGGTCCTCGTTCCGTTACACACCGGGGCCGTCGGTGGCGCGCAGAACCCGTTGGCAGGTGCGAGCTGCGCGCACCTAATCGCCGTGAAGGGTCCCGACACTCCGCCGCCGTCCGAGAAGGCGAGGTCGAGGCTCCCGCGCACCACGCCTTCGCTCACCGACGCAATGGTGGCAGACGACCCAGGGCCTGCGCGTGGCAGGGTCTCAGCGCTGGTGCCCTGGCAGGATGTATTGGTCTTGGACAGCACGGCCACGAACTTCCCCGCGGGCGGAGGCTGACTTGGGTCGGGTGCGATGACTTCGTACGTGCCGGCGCCGATCGCCTTCGTATCGATGATCGCCAACTGGACTTCCAGGAGGTCGCGCCGGCCAAGGCACGCATCGGCAGCGCTCGAGCAGCTCCCTGTCGCGTTCGTGACGGTCAACACGAGCGCATGCATCGGACACCCGGCGTTGGGACCCGCCGTCACGGAGACAGCATCCTGGGCCGCGAAGGCACTGCCGGCCACCGTCCCGCTGATCGTCGACGGCGTGACGGAGACGCTGAAGCTGGCGCTGCGTGTGAGCAGGCCGTCACTCGCGGTCGCCCGGAGCTGATGGGCGCCAAGTTCCACGGTCGCCGGCACCGACATGGTGAGCTTCCCACTCGAGGCACCCACGGGGACTGCTCCGCTTCCCGTGATTCCGAGCGCGTTGCTTTCGAGGCCAACCGCGATGGCCCCGGACTGCTCGCGAATCCGAGTCACGGTGACCGTGGCATCTCCGCTCGCGCCTGGCACGATGCCGAGTGGTGGTTGAACGGCGACGGTGAAATCGGGCGGGTCGAGGACTCCAGCGTCCAGCGAGCCGGCATCTCGCAACTCACCCGCATCTCGCAACTCACCCGCGTCGTTCAGGCCCGAGTCCGGTGGCGACGATCCGCCGCAAGCCGAGCTGAGCGCAAGCACCACCAGCGCCGTCGCCAGTCGGCCCCGCGCCCGAGCTGGGAGGCCGAGAATGAGATGGATGAATTCGACAATCCTTGTCGTTCTGTTCCATGTCAAATGCGCTCGCGGGACTCCTGGGCTCCGGGCACTGGGCGTTGTCCCCTTCGCGCGGTCGGGGAAGGCGGTGGGGTCAGTACGGCGCATGTCCGCTCCACTGGTGCACGTCGACGAGGTCCGCGCCGCAGTTCGCGTAGAGCTGCTGCCTCCCTGGCGGCCCCACGCCCGTCGGCGCCTCGAAGGGAATGATGTTCTGGCGAAACGAAGGCGAGGGCTCGAACGCGAACCAGCGCGGAATCTCGGGCCAATCCGGGGTCAGGACGTAGACGTAGGCGCGCGCCGGAGCGTCGCGCACGACGATGCGGTCGGTGACGAGGCCGTTGCGCTCGTCGAGAAGGGCGAACTCCGCTCGCCCGGCCTCCACCTCCTCGCGATCGAGGCCGAGGTACTCACCGTGATCACGCAGCGCGGCTTCGACGAGCGCTCGCTTCTGCTCGGGATCGAAGCGCCAGTCCTGAACGTAGGTGCCGTCGTAGGTCCCTTGCGGCACCAGCGAGGGATTCGTGTGAGGAACGGCGGCGCGCGTCCCCTCCCGCAGAACGTAGCCGGAGAACAGATGGAGCCGCTTGCCGCCCGTGGTGGCCGAGGAAGGGACCACCGCGTCGAGGATCCAGAATCCGTCGGCGGAATAGCCAACCACGAGCGCCTCGCGCTGCTCGGCCTCCGGCAACGCGTGTCGCAGGTTGTCGAGCATCACCCTCGGAGTGCCGTGATAGTGAAACTGACCGGCACTGCCAGGACGTCCGCCCGGCCCAGGCTGAACGTGTCCGCGCACCTCGGTCGGCACCCCGACGAGCTCGGAGACGGTGGGGTAGATGGGATCGTATTCCCAACCCGAGCAGGAGCGATCGAACGGGTTGTTCGGATCTGCCGGGCCGCCGTCGTACCAGGGGCCGCTGGGGTCGAGGAGCGCGCCATCGATGGCCACACCGAACGGCACCATGTTGAGCGACCACACGGCGTCCCCTTCAGTCGGCACCGAAGCGGCCAGCGTGCGGTCGACCACCGTCAGCGCATAGCCGCCAGCGCCGAGCTGCTTCTCGGTGTTGATGGCGAACGGGCAATGTTCGCTCGGGAACAAATCGTAAACGCGACGCCGCGTGCCGCTCGCCGCATCGAGGAACTCGAGGTTCTGGGGAGCTGCGAGCCCGGAGAAGCTCCGCAGAAACGAGCCGTCGACCCCCCGGCTCGCCTCGGTGCTGAGACGCCGCGGGGAGACGAAGACGGCTGGCGGTTGATTCGTGATCCGTGGGCTGCAGCGGAGCAAAAGCGGACTGGCTACGGCCAGAGAGAGCGCACTCAGGAAGTCACGGCGGTTGAAGGGTGATTGGCTGTGCAAGACATCCTCCTGCCAGCCATGACTCCCAGCGTCCGGAAAACGTGACAGCGCGAAGCGCGCGCCTCGCACGCCGTCTCGCCTGAGCGAAGACCTGTCACGTTCCTGGGTCCTCGCGGGTCAGGGTCCTGATAAGCCCGTTCCGAGAGTAGAACGATGACCGATGACACCGTGGGCCTCCAGCGCGCCGCTCTCGTCCGCCTCGCCCAAGGCGGCGATATCGGCGCCCTCGAGGCGCTGGCCAGGCAATGCGGGCGCGCCGTGTACGCCATCGCGCTCGCACACCTCGGGAGACCCGCCGACGCCGAAGACGTCGCCCAGACCGTGATGCTCGCGGCCCTCGAGAACATCGACGCCTGCCGTCAACCAGAGCGCTTCGACGCGTGGCTCTTCTCCATCGCCCGTAACCGCAGCCGGCGCGCCATCGTGCGCAGCCGGCTGCGCGAGGTGCTGTCGAGCGAGGCTGAGACAGTCACGGATCCGGCCGAGCCCGTCGATGGGGCCGATCGCCAGCTGGTCCTCCGCGCGCTCGGAGCCCTGGCGTCCCGCCCACGCGAGGTGGTGCTGCTGCACGACCTCGAGGGCTACACGCACACGGAGATCGCCGACGCCCTCTCCATCACCGAGGAATCCTCGCGACAGCACCTCTCCCGCGCGCGCAGACAGATGCGGGCCCTCCTCGAGGAGCATGAACCATGACCCCGAATCGAAACGACCGCGACGAACCTGGGGGCCTCGAGCTCGACTCGCTCGCCCCTCGCCGGAACTGGGTCGAGGGCCTTCCGGCGCTCGCTCGCGAAGCCGCGCGGCGCCGAGAGGAGCGCGCCTCATGGGCCTACGGCTTCGCGGCGGCGGGCCGATGGATGCTCCCGCTCGCAGTGGGCGTGGCGATCGCGTGCTGGCTCGCGCCGACGCTCTCGGCCCAGCCGAGCCAGACGCGAACGGCCCTGCTCCTCGCCGGCTCCGCCCGGGAGGCTCTCGTCACCATGACGTTGGAGCAAGACCGATGACCGACACCTCGCCCTCGCGCGCCCCTCGCCGGACGCACCTCGTCAGCGCCGCCGTCCTCCTCTGTACATTTGCCCTCGGTCTCATCGGCGGCGTCGGGATCGCGCCGCTGGTACGCCCGCCACCTTCCCCGCTCCCACCCAGTCTGGGCGCGCTCCACCTCCGCCCCGAGCAGCAAGAGCGCATCGTGGCCATCATCGAGCGGCACGCCCCGGAGGTGGAGGCCGCTCTCGGCGATGCGGCGCCGCGGCTGCGCGCGGTCCAGGAGCGCGTCGCGCTCGAGATCGAGGCTGAGCTCGACGCCTCCCAGCGCCAGGCGTTCCGGCGCGAGCGGGCGAGCCGACCGGGGCCCGGCCCCCACTGATCCGAACCTGCGGCGCGATACGACGCCTGGTGGACAGCCTGTCCGAGAAGGCGTCTTCTGGCGCTCCGGGCCCACCAACGTGGCTCTAAATTAGCTACGGGTTGTCCGCCAATGCGGCGCATAAACACAGCGAGCGGCGCATCCCGACCCCGGCGATTCGCACCTCGGTCGCTTGGGCTGCGAAGGAAGCCCGTCCAGCGCACCGAGGGGGAAGGGCTGGTGGCAATCGATCGCCGCGGCCCCGAGCAGCAG
>PMBV01000207.1 GCA_003153055.1 Myxococcales bacterium | reverse complement strand
CTCACCCACGGCTTCGTCAACGACGAGCACGGCCGCAAAATGTCCAAATCACTGGGCAACGTGGTGCGCCTTCGCGACGCCCTCCAGAAGGTCGACTCGGAGGCCCTGCGGTACTTCTTCCTCTCCACGCACTACCGCCAGCAGCTCAACTTCTCCGACAAGTCCCTCGAAGACGCCGAGGCTCGCCTGGAGTACTTCTACGAGACGCTCAAGAAGGTCGACGAGCGGGTGGGGGCGGCGTCCTTCCCCGAGGGACCTCTCCATGGGCTGCCGGGGCGCTTCTTGGAACAGTTCCACCAGGAGATGAGCGATGACTTCAACGTCGCTGGGGCGCTGGGGGTGGTGGCCGGGCTGTTCAACGAGCTCAACCTCCTGACCGACAAGCCCCCGGTGAAGGACAAGGTTCTCATCGGGCGGACCCTCAAGGTGCTCCGAGGCTCGGTCACGACGATGGCCGCCGTCCTCGGCATCTTCGAGGGAGATCCGGCCGAGTGGCTCGCCCGCAGGAGAGATCGTCAGGTCCTCGCCAGGGGCATCGATGTGAAGCTGGTGGAGTCACGCATCGCGGCGCGCAACGAAGCCCGAGGCCTCAAGACGCCGGCCGGCTTCACCGAGGCTGATCGAATTCGCGCCGAGCTTCGCGCGGGAGGCGTGGAGATCATGGACACGCCCCAAGGCACCACCTGGAAGGTCGCCGTCGAGAAGGCCAGCGGTCAGTAGGGCCGCTGCTCTCTCAGGGGAGCCGTCGGGCCGCGACGTCAGCCTCGGGCCCGGCTCTGACCTGGAGGACCTTGAGCTCCACGCCGTCCACCACCTGGGTTGCTCCTTGAGGCACCGCCACCAGCTTTGACGGGCCGGAGCCGAACACGCGGAAGTGCACCATCTTGATGATGCCGGAGTGGAGGCAGCGCGCGTTAGCGGGGCACTTCTGCTCGATGGAGGTCACCTGATCGACCACCACACGGACGCCCTCGAGCGGGAGTGTCTCGCCGCCTCTCACTGTCGAGGCGCACTGGGCACCTGCGTCCACGGGGCGCGCTTGTTGAGCGCTGACAGCTCCGGCCAGCACCGCGACCAGCGCTGTGATTCGTCGCCACATTGCATCCTCCGATTCGACTCGAGCGGGCCATTCAACCAGAAATGCCGGTGACGGCGTAGCTCGGCCCTCAGGCAGGTCAGGCGGCGCGCACTCCAGCTCGGTGGGGGTGGGGGTGCTCCACCAGGCTTCGCGCGGCCCTCCAGAAGGTCACCGAGGCCTCGTCGTCGCGGCGGTTCACCAGCACCGGGCGGCGCTCGTTGATCGACGCGTGCACGCCCAGTGACATGCGGGCAAAGCCCAGCACCGTCGAATCGATGCCGAGGAAGTCACGCATCATCTTCCCCACCGCGGCGAACACCGGCGTCTCGCGCGTGGTGTTGACCATGTTGCCGAACAGGTGCACCGACAGGCTCCGCAGCACCTCGCGGACCTCGGCCTCGAGCTTGGGCGAACAGTCGATGGCCTCCTTCAGCACCGCGCTGAGCCGCGCCGTCTCGCTGCCGGGGCGGTTCCCCTCGAGGAGGAACTCGAAGCCGTAGGACCTCAGCACCGGCATCAGCGCCCGGTATACGGCGCCCTTCACGAAGCCGTAGGCGTTCTCCACCGACGTCAGCTGGGGTGTCATGACCAGCACCTTGATTTCCGCCGCGTTGAACAGGTCGAGTTGGTTGAAGCCCGTGCCAGCCCCGACGTCGACCACGATGATCTCCGCGTCGAGCGCCAACACGTGCCGCACCAGCCGCTCCTTCTGCCCGTGGGTCGGATTCGCCGCGCCGTAAACGGCCGCCGCCCCTCGCACCAACGACAGCCGGCGGACCCCCGTGTCGACCCGGGCCGCTTCGAGGTTCTCGTTCTCGTGCTCGAGAAACGACTGGAGCGTCGGGCCAGTGCCCTTGAGCCCAAAGAGCGTGTGCTGGTTCGCCGCCCCCAGGTCCGCATCCACCAACACGACCTGGCGCCCGCTCATCGCCAGCGCCACCGCGAAGTTGGCCGCGACCACACTCTTCCCCACACCGCCTTTTCCCCCGCCGATCGAGATGACGTGGTGCGCGACCCGTTCCATCAGCGCATGGTCTGCAAACCCCGCTGCGCCAATAACGTCATGGAGATCAACGTCTTGAGTCGCTCTTGGTGGGTCAATGCTCGAGGGGTGGTAGGGGCCGACTCGCGCAGCATCCTGACCAGATGTCGTCAGTGGGCTGTTAGAAGATTCCGCGCATGGGCGAGTTCACGCTGGTCAGTGAGTACGAGCCGCGGGGCGACCAGCCGCGGGCCATCGAGGAGCTGACGGAAGGACTTCGCCGGGGTGACCCGCACCAGGTACTCCTGGGGGTCACCGGCTCGGGGAAGACGTTCACGATGGCGAATGTCATCCAGCAGTTGGACCGGCCGACGCTCGTCATCTCGCACAATAAGACGCTCGCGGCGCAGTTGTTCAGCGAGTTCAAACAGTTTTTCCCGAAGAACGCGGTCGAGTATTTCGT
>PMBV01000406.1 GCA_003153055.1 Myxococcales bacterium | reverse complement strand
GAGCACATGGTGTTCAAGGGCACCCCCAAGACACCCGACGCGAAGAAGGCGCTGACCGAGCACGGCAGTCGGGCCAACGGCACGACCAGCTCGGACCGCACCAACTACTTCGAGACGCTCGCGGCCACTGACGCCAACCTCGAGTGGGCCCTGCGCTTCGAGGCTGATCGCTTGGTGAACTGCTTCATCGCCAAGAAGGACCTCGACTCCGAGATGACCGTGGTGCGCAACGAGTTCGAGTCGGGAGAGAACGACGGCGCCAACGTGCTCTCGGAGCGGCTGCTCTCGACGGCCTACCTCTGGCACAACTACGGAAAGACGACCATCGGAGCCCGGAGCGACATCGAGAAGGCGCCCATCGAGCGACTCCAGGCCTTCTACCGAAACTACTACCAGCCGGACAACGCGGTGCTGGTGGTGGCGGGCAAGTTCGATGAGGCCAAGACGTTCCGGGTCATCGCCGATTCCTTCGGGCGAATTCCCCGGCCCACGCGCAAGCTCGTGGCGACGTACACCGAGGAGCCGGTGCAAGACGGCGAGCGCTCGGTCACGGTACGGCGCAGCGGAGGCACGCCGGTGCTGATGGTCGGCTACCACATCCCCGCGGCGACCGACCCCGACTACGCTCCCATCGCGCTCTACACTGCGGTGATGGCCCAATCGCCCTCGGGCCGGCTCTACAAGGCGCTGGTCGAGACCAAGAAGGCCGCGGGCGTCGACTTCCCCGACCTCCAGCAGCGCGAGGCCAGCTACATGTACGCGGTGGCCCGGCTCACCGAGAAAGACGACCCGGTCCCGGTGCGGGGCACCATGCTCGACGTGCTCGAGAACAGCCTCGCCAAGAGCCCGGTGACGGTCGAGGAGGTCGAACGGGCCAAGGCCGATTACCTCCGCTATTTCGAGAGCGTGCTGAACTCGTCTGATCGAGTGGGTCGAGTGCTCAGCGAGTACGCCGCCATGGGTGACTGGCGCATGCTGTTCCTCTACCGAGATCGAGTGAAGGCGGTGAGCCCCGCCGATGTGCAGCGCGTCGCCGCCAAGTACGTCAAGCAGTCGAACCGCACCGTCGGCGAGTACGTGCCCACTCCGGCGCCCGACCGCGCGGAGATCCCCGGGCTGGTCGATCTCGCTCCCGTCTTGAGCACGTACAAGGGCGGAGAGGAGCTGGCCACCGGCGAGGCCTTCGACGCCAGCCCACGAAACATCGACGCCCGTACCACCCGCTCGACGCTGCCCAACGGCATGAAGGTGGCGCTGCTCTCCAAGAAGACCCGTGGCGAGACGGTGCAGGTGGTGCTCACCGCTCGGTACGGCACGGTCACGAGCCTCGCGAACCTCCGCGCCGCCGGAATGGTGACCGCCCGCATGCTCACCCGGGGCACCACGAAGCACAGCCGAGAGGCCTTTCAGGATGCCCTCGATCGCCTCAAGGTGAATCTGAGAGTGAGCGCCGACACCCAGGCCGTGTCGGCCGCCTTCGAGGTGCGCCGGCCGCAGCTCGACGCCGCCCTCGACCTGGTGCTCGAGGCCTTGAAGGAGCCGTCGTTCGACCCCAAGGAGCTCGACACGCTCAAGCGCGAGCTCAAGGCCGATCTCGAGCGCGCCAAAGACGAGCCCACCGCGCTGGCGTCGCTGGCGCTGCGGCGCACCTTGAACCCGTACCCCAAGGGCCACCCGCTGTACGTGGAGAGCATCGAGGAGCAGCTCGCCAACCTCGCGGCGGTCACGCTCGAGACGGTGAAGAGCTTCCACGCGAAGCTCTACGGGGCCCAGAGCGGTGAGGCGGTGGTGGTGGGCGACTTCGACCCCGCGGCGCTGACGGCCAAGCTGACTCTTGGGCTGGGCCAGTGGAAGGCGGAGCAG
Organism: Myxococcales bacterium; assembly: GCA_003153055.1. Next base: position 7,117 of record PMBV01000406.1, on the reverse strand, counting down.
CCCTTCGAGCGAATCCCCGAGCCCTTTCAGGCCGTCGCGGCGGTGCGGGCCACCATCGACACGCCCGACAAGGCCAACGCCTTCATGACCGCGGGCACCACCTTCGCCCTCAAAGACTCGGACCCCGACTACCCCGGGCTGGTGATGGCGAACTACATGTTGGGCGGCGGCTTCATCAACGGCCGGGTGCCCCGGCGCCTCCGCGAGAAGGAGGGCCTCAGCTATGGGGCGGGGACGAGCCTCTCGGCGCGTTCGCAAGACCAGAACGCCCAGCTCCTGGGCTACGCCATCTTCGCGCCGCAGAACGCCGACCGGGTCGAGAAGGGCTTCCGCGAGGAGCTCGATCGCGCCATCTCGGGAGGCTTCACCGCCGACGAGCTGAAGGTCGCCAAGGACGGCCTCATTCAGCAGCGAGGTCAGCGGCGGGCCAATGACGGCGAGCTCGCCCAGCTGCTGGTGCACCAGCTCTTCGACGGCCGCACCATGGACTTCGAGGAAAAGGTCGACGAGAAGCTCAAGGCGCTCACTGCCCCCGAGGCTGGGGCGCTGCTCAAGAAGTACCTCGACCCAGCGAAGATGACCTTCATTCGAGCGGGTGACTTCAAGACCGTCGCGACTCCCAAGTGAGCGGAGCGGCTCCCGAGGCTCGCTAGACCTTCGCGGCCTCGGGACGTCGGCCCCGGCGCCACCCTCGGCGTTGCACGAGGCGGCCTTCTCCGCCCGTGCCCGCGAAGGCGATGAACCACGCCACGACGCATGAGCCCACCACCACGAACCGCCCAGCTCAACCGGCGCTGGAGCTCAGGTCGCTCGTTGCCCTGTCCTCCGAGCGCGCCGGAGGTGGAGCAGGAGCCCGGCCCCCGCCGTGAGGCACCCGAACGCGGTGAAACCCTCGACCTTGGCCCCTTCGCTGGCGAGCTCGCCTTCGAGCGCGCACTCCGCTTGGGAGAGCGTCGCGCAGCTCACTCGAAGCCGTGACACCGCCGAGATGACGAGCGCCGCCGAAGCCATGAGGAGCGCGATGGTGAAGCCAGTCATCGCCGCTCGTGTCAGTCGCGTCATCGTGTGACACTGTAGGCCCCGATACAGCCGGAGGTACACATGCGGATTCTCTACGGTGTCGTCGGTGAGGGCATGGGCCACGCGACTCGCTCACGGGTCGTGCTCGAGCACCTCATCAAGAACCACGAGGTGCACATCGTGGTGTCGGGGCGGGCCCGCGACTACCTCGCCAAGCGCTTCGAGAACGTGCACCAAATCTGGGGCTTCACCATTCAGTACGGTGAGAACTCGGTGAAGAAATGGCAGACCGTGCTCGAGAACCTCAAGGGCGCGGTCACCGGGTGGCCTCAGAACGTCAGCCAATACTTCAACCTGGTCGAATCGTTCTCGCCTGATGTCGTCATCTCTGACTTCGAGTCGTTCAGCTACCTCTTCGGGCGTCGCCACGGGCTGCCGGTCATCAGCGTCGACAACATGCAGATCATCAACCGCTGCGAGCACGCAAGCGAGCTGATCGGCGATCACGAGGCCAGCTTCGATCTCATTCGCTCCATCGTGAAGTCGAAGTTGCCCGGGGCGTTTCACTACCTCATCTCGACCTTCTTCTACCCGCCGGTGCGGAAGAAGAAGACCACCCTGGCTCCATCGATTCTGAGGCCGGAGATCCTCGACGCCAAGCCCGAGGCGGGCGATCACCTCCTCGTGTATCAGACGGCCACCGGCAACACCGGGCTCATGGAGGCGCTCAAGAAGACCGGCCTCGAGTGCCGCGTGTACGGCTTCCGTCGAGACCTCACCGCCGACCTTCGCGAGGGCACGCTCCTGTTCCGGCCGTTCAGCGAGGCGGGGTTCATCGACGACCTCCGCACCGCGCGGGGCGTGGTGGGCGGCGGGGGGTACACCTTGATGAGCGAGGCCGTCTACCTGCGCAAGCCCATGTTGTCGGTGCCGGTGGGTGGGCAGTTCGAGCAGGTGCTCAACGGGCTGTACCTCGAGCAGCTCGGCTACGGGAAGTACGTCAACGAGATCGACGGCGCCGCGCTCGACGACTTCCTCGCCCGGGTGCCTGCCTGCGCCAAGGCCCTCGAGGGCTACTCTCAGGACGGCAACACCGTGCTCCTGTCGGCCCTCGATCGACTCCTGGCCGAGGCGGTGGAGAAGCGCCAGTCGTGGGACGAGGTGTCGGTCGACGAGTGAGCGGCCCGAGCGCCGAACAGGTTGCCCAACCTGNNCTCCGGTGCTCGTCGCTCGTGTGCCCGGCTCGCTTCGGTCTCGCTCGCCTCGCGACGGTCGGGCAACCGGTTCGGCGCTCTGGAGAGGCCGGGGCCGAGTCCGTGGTAGACGGTCTGTCGATGGAGCTCCCCGCCCACTCGAGCCAGGCCGTCACCCTCACCGCCACCATCGCGGCTCGCCCCGACGGCTGCCTTCGCCTGGCGGTGGTGGCTGACACGCACTCTCAGCCCAACGCCAGTGGGCTCGAGCACCTCGCCGCGCTGGCTCCCGACGCGATCCTCCACGCGGGAGACGTGGGCGACCTCATGGTTCTCGAGCGCTTGGCCGCCATCGCACCGACCTTCGCGGTGAAGGGCAACATCGACGGGCGCGCCAGCACGCTCCCCGATGCCCTGGTGGTGAAGCTCGTCGACGGGGGTCAGACGGCCCTGACGATTCTCCTCACCCACATCGCGCTCGCAGGGCCCAGGCTGAGGGCCGACGCGGCCAAGCTGGCCCGAGGCACTCGCGCCTCCGTCGTCGTCTGTGGCCACTCGCACGTGCCCTTCATCGGGCAAGACCGCGGGCTCTCCATCTTCAACCCCGGCTCCATCGGGCCGAAGCGGTTCCAGCTCCCGATTCTCTTCGGGGTCCTCGAGCTCGATCGCCAGCGGGTTCGCCTCCGGCACGTCGACTGCGCCACCGGCGCCCAATGGACGCCTTGAGCGCACGCGTGGGTTCTCGACCTCAGTAGCCGGGTCGGCCCTTCCACCAGCTCGCCACCGCGCGTGTCTTATGAAACGACAGCTTCGGAAGCTGCCGATGGGCCAACCGCCGGAGCTGAGCGCTGAAGTGGCCGCCCTCGATGGCGATGGCGAGCCGATGGAGCCGGGCTGATTCCAGCAACATCGCGTCGAGGCCGCGATCGGTCATCGGCCCGCAGAGGTGAAGGGCCTCGAGCCTACGGAGCTCCGGCGTCTTGGCGGCCCACCAGGCGAGCTCATCGGCGAGGTCGTCCTCCACGTGCAGCTCACGAAGCACCGGGAGCCGCGCCACGGTGGCCGTCTTCAGCTCGAGCGGGGCCTCCACCAGGAGCTCGAGGTGCGCCAGCTCGGGTGAGGCCAGCGACGCGAGGAAGGGCGTGAGGCTCGGGTGCTGCACGTCGAGGAGCCTCAGGTCGAGCAGCCCCGAGACCTCCATCGCGGTGAGATCGGCGTCGGGGACGTGGAGAGCGAGGCGCTTGAGCCGCCCGAGGTGGCTCAGCACCGAGGCCACGTGGAGCGGGGGCGCCCGCCGACCTCCGACCAAGGCGAGGCTCGAGAGCGCGGGCACCTCCACGCGGCTCAAGATGCCGGGCAGCTCCTCGAGAGGCCCGTGAACCTCGAGCTCACGCACGAAGGCCCCGGCTCGAGACCCCAGGAGCGTCTCGAGGTGCTCGACCTGCAGTCGGGCCTGGGACACGAAGCCCCAGCGCCACACGGCCTCCTCGAGGTGAGCCCCGCCCACCCAGTCGTCTCCGTGGAGCTGGAGCAGCTCGTCCTTCCGCCGCTTCTTCACGATGAAGTGGGCCGGGTTCTGCTCGTGCTCCAGGCCCCACATCAGGGTGATGAGCTCGCCAAGGGGGTCTCCGTGCGACTGGAGCCAGTCGGCCGCCACCAGGTAGGGCGAGGCATCGTCGGGGGCGGCCACCACGGCCGCGGCGAGTGGCTGGGGGAGCATCAGTGACCGAGGAGCTGCCGGGCGATGACCAACCGCTGCACCTCGCTCGCGCCTTCGTAGATGCGCAGCGCCCGCACGTCGCGGTACAGCCGCTCCATGGGCGAGCCCTTCACCAGGCCGTTTCCTCCGTGCACCTGGAGACAGCGATCGACGACGCGCTGGGCCGCCTCGGTGGCGAAGAGTTTCGCCACCGCTGCCTCATAGGTGATGCGCGCCTGGCCGCTGTCCTTGACCGCCGCGGCCCGGTGCACCAGCAAGCGCGAGGCCTCGAGGTCGACCGCGCTGTCGGCCAAGAGCGCCTGCACGGCTCCCAGCTCGGCCAGGGGCGCGCCGAACTGGCGGCGGGCCTTCGCGTACGCCACCGCCTCGTCCAAGGCACGCCGGCCCATGCCGATGGCAGCGGCTCCGACGGTGCAGCGGAAGACATCGAGCGTCGACAGCGCCAGCCTCATGCCTGCTCCCTCCTGCCCGAGCCGTGCCGTGGCCGGGACCCGACAGTCGGCCAGCTCGAGCTCACCGATGGGGTGCTCCCCGAGGAGCTCCATCTTCGCGCTGACCCGAAAGCCTGGCGCCCGAGAGGGTATCACGAAGGCGCTCAGGGAGCCCTCCGCGTCTCCGGTGCGAGCGAAGAGCGTGTAGTGGGTCGCCACCCCCGCGTTGCTGATGAAGCGCTTCTGTCCGCTGATCAGGTAGTCGTCGCCCGAGCGCACGGCGCGGGTCGAGATGGCCTTGAGATCGCTGCCCGCCTCAGGCTCGGTGAGGGCGAAGGCGAAGAGCGCCGCGCCGCTGGCGACCTGGGGCAAGAGCGCCTGCCGTTGGGCCTCCGACCCGGCCAGCAGCACCGGGTAGCTGCCGAGCCCCTGCACCGCGAACACTGAATCGGCCGCCGCGCTCCGGTAGGCCAGCTCCTCCCGCAGGACGCAGAGTGACAACACCTCGACTGACTCCAGCGCACCACCGTAGGCCCGGGGCACCAGGTACGGGTACAGGCCGGTCGCCGCCACCTGGCGGGCGAGGGCGACGTCGTCGCAGGGGCCCTTGGGCTCGAGGGGCTCGGTGACCGTGCGTGCGTGGGCGGCCAGGGCGCGGTGCGTGTCGGAGAGGAAACTCGTGCTCATGGGGTGCTCAGCGGCCCTCGAAGGAGCTGGGCGATGATTTCGTGGTGCTCGCCTTCGCTGCAGAACCCCCGGCCTTCACCGGTGATGCCCACCGCGCGGACCGAGGGCTCCTGCTCGAGGTCGGCGAGGAGCGCGGCGAGCTCGCGGTACGCCTCGAAGGTCAGGGAATTGAGCGTGTCGGGCCGCGTGAAGGTGATGAGGCCCTCATGCTCGCGGGTCTCGTTGCGGAAGGAGGACGGCGTGCGCATACCGGGCCTTTTGCTCGCAACCCCGGGTGCCCGCAACTCCCGGTTCGGCGCTGCTCATTGAGTCGAAGGCCTCGACGCGGGCGCACCTTCCCTGTGACGGCGAGCTGGTGCGCGCGCCGCTTGGGGACAAGGGAGTGGCCGGCCGGGGGATGGGCACGGTGGCCCAATCGAGGCGAGGTCGCTTTGGCTTTAGCGCCGCCGCAGGGGGAGGAGTGCCGCCTCAACCTCGACTCGGCCACTGGCCCCCGCGCCCCGTACCGCGCCAGCTGCTCCAGGCTGGAACGACGCCCACCCTTGAGCATCATTGACATCCACCGCGATGACGTATTCGCAAGTCCTCCGCTCCTCTGTCGCTAACTGACTCAGCTATCGACAGCACCACGCAGGGTAGGCGGTGGTCTGGAGGCAGCAGCCGAGCTCGATGACGGACCTGCTGCCTCCCGTCGCTCGGGCGTCGATGTAGATGCATGGCGAGTAGCCTGTGGCGCAGAACATCGTGCTGTCCGTGCTGCCCGAGGGCCACCATTCCGCTCGAAGGCTTCTAGGACTGAACGAAGAGGTTGCCTCGCTCGCGTGGCACCACATTCGGTTGGCGTTCACGTTGACTCCCGCGCCAACCAGCTGAGGAGCCGCGGCCATGATGGACCAGCACGAACAGGTCTGGGTCGCTCCGCCCCCGCAACTTCCAGGGTAGTTCGCATAGACGATTGGAGTAGCACTGGCGACGATGTTCTCGGTGCAGGTGTTGCTGCCGGCATTCCAGGTCCCCCACCTGCCGATGCACGCCAGCCGCTCGACGGCATTGATGGTTCCGGAGACCGTCGCACTCCCCTTGATGTTGACATTCCCGTTCACATCGAGCGCGGCCTGCGGCGTCACCGTACCGATGCCGACGTTCCCTTGTGCATTGGCGAGCAGGCCCACCGAGCCATCGCTGCGGTACACGCGGGCGACGGGCTTCTTGATGGTGTAGGTCGAGTTCGGGAGGTTCGCGGCCAGCTTGGCGGCGACGGTGAGATGAGTATCATCCGCTACCGAGGCCACGACGATGGTGATGCCGCCGGCTTCGAGCACGTCGCCGGGCCCGATCTGCGAGCTGAAGGCCGAACCTCCTCCCGAGATGGCGGCGCTATCCACAAATCCGGCGATCGTGCCTTGGCCGCCGATGACGACCTCACCCTCGACGCTGATCGACCTCACCTTGAAGGTTCCACCACTCTGCGCCACGTAGGCAAATGGGACCGAGCCGATCTTCAGCCGCGGGCGGAGCGTCGAGCCGTCCACGGAGAGCTCCAGGTAGCGATCCGCGGCACCGAAAGCCGACGCAAGCAGCGTCGCCGTGCCGGAGGAACAGGTGGCGCCTTCCCCCAGCTGAACTGAGTAGTAGCCGTCGGTCAGCGCCACGGCCTGCTGCTGCTCGCACCAGATCTGATTTCCGGTGTCAGCGGTGTCGAAGATGGCGAACTGCATGGGCACGATGCCGGAGCGGCCATTGCCAGTCGCCGTGTCCGTGAGCCGCCCCTGGTACGCCATCGTCCCAGGAAGCTGCGCCAAAGCCGTCGCTGCGTTCAAGGCACACACCACAATCAGTGCTCGCATGATTCCCCCCGTATTCGGATCGGAAGCCTCGCGGGATCGCGCCAGCGCCCATCGAGGCACTTCCAACGAGGAAGGGGAAGGAAAAACGGCGAGCCGGAGCAGGCGGAGCCCTCCTCTACGTGGTTCGGGAAACGCTAGGCGGTGGCTTGCACGTATCCGTTGTCGGTCTTGCGGACGCGCCCCTGGGCCGTGAGGGTCGCGAGCACCTCGCACAGGGTC
>PMBV01000307.1 GCA_003153055.1 Myxococcales bacterium | reverse complement strand
GGACGCGCAGGCGAAGTCTGGTGCCCACTTCCCGGCAGCCGCGCAAGGGGCCGACCATTGGTGGGAGATCGGTAGGTTCGTCGGCGAGCGACGGTGCTACCTCTTCTTGGCGCCGAGTGATGGAGACCTGGTCGTGGAACTCGACTCCGGAGAGGTCATTGACGGATTTGCTGGATGCCACATATGGCTTCGAGTTCTCACCCGGGAGGCGATACCGCAGGAGCTGGTGGAACGAGCTCGGCGAACGGCCAGGTCCTCTGCCGGGACTGCAACCTCGAAAAGAGTGACAGGGTACCATGAGCGACACGATGTCGAATCGTCACGTGAAGGTGCTCTTGGATGTCGAGCGCGACGATGGCGCGCATGAAGTGGAGAGCCTCTGGGCCGTTGCCGAGGAGCGAGGCTACCGACTCGACAACATCCCCGTGGGTTCGCGTTGGGCGACCTCGTCTCCGCGACGCCCGATCCAGACGGGCTGCTTCGATGCACTGGCCTTGTCGCTGCGTCCGGCCACAGCGCGGTCCGTCTGTGGTTCGCGAACGCCAGCGAAGTGCAGGCGGTCCGAGACGAACTGCGCGCGATGCGGTGTGACTCCGAGCTTGACCTTCCCCGGCTCGTTGCCGTCGACATTCCTCCGAATGTCCAGTACGCGCGAATTCTGGATTAGTTGGGCGACAAGGAGCGTGGAGGCGTTTTCGAGTATGAAGAGGGGTGCCTCGGGCAGTTGGCTCCGTAGTGCCCAACCTACCTACGTTCGACACCAAGCACATGTAACCAATCTCGGTATCTAACCTAGGTACGATTGGAGAGTGCCTCGTGACGCTAGCCAGATACCTGGGGACTCATGTCGCGGAACTTCTTGCGGCCGAGCCCTTTTGCCGGTGGCCGGTCAATAGGTCTACTGAGAGCGACCTGCCCATGAAGGAGGTGTGGTATGCGTTTGGCGCGCGTGGCGTTGACGTAATCTGCGACGAAGACGAGAGCGTACGAACCATTTTCCTGCGTGCCGGAGTGGATGAATTGCTGTCCGAGACATCCTTCTCCTTGACTAGGGAAGAGGTACTGGCCCTTTTCGGGTCCCCGTCCAAGAGCGGCGCTGCGACGCGACATGTTGTGCTGGGCGATTCTGGGGCTTGGGATCGATTCGACCTTGAAACCGCGACCATCCACTTCCAGTACCGATTGGACTCCGGCGGAATAGAGATGATCACTCTCATGCGTCCGGACGCCGTCCCTTGACCCCAGGATGAGGGCCCTGCGAATGGCCAGGCCCCTGCCTGAACTGCAGTTTCTCGCATTCGCGAGTGCAGCGCGGGACCACCTCCTCGATGGCGGGAAGCCGAGCCCGATCGCGGTCCTACGCGCACCGTGCCCTGTAGACGGCCACGGCCGTGTCTCGCGAGTCGAGCGGGAGTGACGAACGTCGAGTACGGCTTCGCAACGTCGTCACCAGGCTGTTTTGGCCACTACAGCCGCGAGTCAGGCGGGTGGTCGATCAGTCAGGGGTTGCCTCGGCTGGCGGGGACGGCTGGCGTGGAGTCCGGGCGGGCAGGCTCTTCGGGCTGGAGCTCCGGGCTGCAAGCAATCGTCTTGCCAGCACCGCCACAGATGAACTTCCGTCCGCGGCACTCCGCTCGCCACTCCGGTTGTGGTGAGCCGATCCCCAGCCGCGACGGCTGACCTGAGATCCGGATCTCTGACGACAGGCAGCCAATGGAGCCCGCCGACGCCGATGCGTATTGGGCCGCGCTTACAGAGATGCAACCAGAACTCCCCTCGGCATCTTCTTTCGCACCGGCACCTTCTCGATGCCCACCTGGTTGTGGGGCGTCTTCAAAGCAGCCAACGACGTGATGGCCTTGGCCACCGGAAGCCACCCGGGCGTGGCGGTGCTAGCTCACGTGGTTGGCATCGGCTTCGGCGTTGGGGTGGCGCTGGTGATGCGGCTGGCGGGCATGGACAAGGAGTTGGTGGCCACAGACGAGGCCAGCTCGAGCCTGGTGATGTCCTACTCCAGCGACGTCGAGGAGGCTCAGCGGCTCCTCGCCAAGGGAGACCTCGTCGGCGCCCGCCGCCACTTCGAGCACCGCTCTCTGGGGCCTCTTCGAGCTCGAGGTGCGCGAGTCCGTCGACCCTCCTCACCGCGGGCGGTGAACCGTACGCCTCCCTGAATCGCATCCCCGAGGGGTGGGCCTTCGGGCCGCTGGAGGAGCGTGGCTACTGCCCGAGAGCCGGTCGGCGCATCCATCAAGGACGTGAGGACGGGCATCAACGCTCCTGGCGTCCTCAGCGATAACGCAGGGCTTCAGCTCCCTGCTGCCGCGAAGGGGCTTCGTTCAATTACCACGCGCTCCCGTTTGCCCGCGTTCCAGCCGAACTCGAGAGCGTGCCGAGGGTGTTGTGGAGCACAAAGCTCGCCCCCGAGGTGCCATCTGGCGCGCGGTTGATCGACACGCCATCAACCGTCGCGAGCGCCGCGGCGTAGGTGTACGAGTCGACGGTCGTCGCTCCGTTCGCGAGGGTCACGGTGTCACCTCCGTTGTTGAGGCTCAGCGTCGCGGTCGACGCCGCGACGGCGTTGGTCAACCCCGCGGGGATGCCCGATGCGGCCCCGAAGACCACGATGGCCTTTCCCGGGGCGAGGGTCGTGCCGGCGGCGAAGGTGTGGCGCACCGAGACGGCGTCAGAGAGCGTCCACCCGGCCAGAGAGACCGGAGCGCCACCCACGTTGACGAGCTCGACGAACTCGGCGGCGGTAATCGAGCCAGGCTCGTTTGCCAGAATCTCGTTGATGATGACCTGGCCCGGCGTTGACGGGACCCCAGTCGTGGCGCTCACCACCGCGCTCGCCGCCGACTCGTTGTTGGCCGCGTCGACCGCCGTCACGCGGTAGCGATACGTCGTGGCCGGTGCGAGCCCAGTGTCGGAGTAGCTTGGAGTGCTGGTGGTGGCGACAGCGGAATACGTCGCGCCATCGAGGCTGCGGTAGACGATGTAGCCCGTCGTGGCGACGTTGTCGGTCGAGGGCGACCACGCGAGGCTGACCGCCGAGCTCGACAGCACGGTCGCCATGAGACTGCTCGGCACACTCGGAGCGGAGGTATCGGTCGAGCCGCGCGACGCGTAGGTATGGGAGGTCGAGCCCTGCGTCACCGTGAAGGTCGTGCCGCTCGTTGTGGATACGATGATGTCACCGCGAACGATGTTGGTCGACGGGTCTTCGGTCTGCCAGATGGCCGAGCCGACCGCGTTGATACGGCCGATGGCGGCCGCGGTGGGGTGGCCATAGGAGTTGCCGAGGCCCACGGAGATGAGCGCGACCACTGGCTTCATGGCGGTCATGAGAGCGGCGCTCGATGACGTGGCCGAGCCGTGGTGGTGCACCTTGTACACCTCGACGTTGCTCACCCCGCTCGTGATAGCCCCCTCGGCGTTGGTCGGAGAGTACTGAAGGTCTCCACCGAGCACCGCGTCAAACGCACCTGAGGTGAGCTTCATCACGACTGAGACGGCGTTCTCGTCGGTCACCGAGAGCCCATTGGCGTTCACCGCCAGCACGCTGAAGTTGACCTCGCACAGTGGAACCGTCTGGCCGAGCACCGCGGTCTTTCTCCGGCCGTTGAACTGGGTCGCATATTGGGTATACGCGGTCGAGCTGTAGCTTGAGCCCCGGTCATAGACGGTGGTGATATGCACGGCATTGGCTCCCTGCTCGACCTCGTCGAGGCCGCCGATGTGGTCCTCGTGGTAGTGGGAGGCCACTGCGAAGTCGAGCTTGGTGACGCCGTGCGAGGCGAGCGCCGCCTTGATGGCGGTGCCAGAGCCCGTGGGGCCACCGTCGAAGAGCGCGGCACAGCCGCTCGGCGTGATGACGACCAGTGCGTCTCCCTGGCCGACATCGATCATCACCAGCTTGAGCTGGGCCGCGGCGAGAGCTGGAGTCAACAGAACGAGGAACGGAACGACGAGACGATGGGTCACGGGGCAGCCTTTCGGCGCACGCGGCGGGAGTGGCACGGGCGAGATGCGCAGCTACCACGCCAACCCATCGGACAATCATTACAATTTGATTCGAATCACGTCACGACAACGTCACTCGAGCGCTGTATTGGCATTACGGCTCAAGAGCCAGCAGCCGGTCGATGTCTTCTTTGAGACCGGTGCCGGCCGCCATTGGGAGCAGCGCTTCCAACTCTCCTCGGGCGGTGGCCCAGTCACCGAGCCAGGTCCGTGCCTCGGCCCTCCGGAAGCGCGCCTCGGTCTCGAGGGAGCCCCGTGGCCCAGTCACGAGGAACGCGGTCCATGCGGCGACGGCAGCGTGGCCGTCGTGGCCTCGGTGAGCAGCCAGCGCACGCTCGAAGCGATCGGCGTCGATGATGGCCGCTGATGAAGGACCTGTCTCGTGGCCCGCGCGTGTCCCAGCCGCCGCAGGATTCACCGCTCGAGCGCCGACGGGGTCCCTCGACGGAGTCACCATGGGCTCCTCCGAAGCGGCGACGAGGGGTGGCGCTGGCAACTCTCGAGACTCGTCGGCCATGGGCGATCTGCTCGGGGTGGAGGAAGGACGCCTCGAGGGTCTTGGGAGCGCGCGCTCCTCAGCCGAAGCGTGAACAGTGACGATGTCTCCACGCCCATGCGACTCGGCGGCAGCTTCGTGGTCCGAGGGCTCGGCTCCAGGCCCCGGGGCGAGGGTCGGCTCGCCTTCTGCTGGGACTGGGACGGCTCTGGGCAACGAGGGGTCGGGAGCCGGGGTGACCGACTCGGCGGCCGGAGGTGCGGCGGACTCTTTCGTGGCCGAGCCACCGCGGCGGGCGCCACGAGGAGTGCTTTCCTGCTGCGGCTTCGATGACGTCTGGGTCAGCCGTCGAACGAACGGAAGCACCGCCGTGGCCAGCGCCGCGCCACCGATGAGCAACAGCGCCAGCGCGAGCAGCAAGTGGGCCGCGCGGGTTCTCCGGCCGGTGGGCTGCCGCCCCAGACGAGAGTCGAGATTCTTCCTCGCCTGGAAGAGCCTGGTGCGCGCGGTGGCTTCAGGAATCCCCAACTGCCGCGCGGCCTCCGAAGGGCTGAGCCCGTCGATGGCGAGCAGCCGCAGCATCTGCTGCTGGGCCTCGGGCAAGCTGGCGATGGCGGCCCAAACCTGAGCGAGCTCCTCGCGTTGCTCGAAGGTGGCTTCGGGGTCCGGCGGGGGCGAGGGCACCAGCTCCAGGTGGCCAGCCAAGGTCCGTTCTCTGAGCTCCTCCTTGCGTCGCCTTCGGAGGAGGTTGGCGGCGAACCCTACGAAGAACGAGCGAACGCCCGAGTCGTCTTGCCTGCGGGGTGTGACGGCCGAGGCCGACAGCGCTGTCTCGGAAAGAACCTCGGCCCGCTCGTCCTCACGCCACTCGACGGAGCGGAGGTAGGCGCGGACCGATGAGGCGTGGGTGGACCACCGCTGCCAATCGTGCTGGCTCATCAGAGCATCACCTCAGCGCCGAGCTGCAGCGCCGCGAAGGTGTCGGCTCCCGAGCTGGCTCCCAGCGACACCACCAGGTTCGCCTCGGCCCTCGCATAGATGCCGAGCCACGTGACTGGAGCCCACCGGAGCCTGGCCATGAGCCGTACCAAGCCGGCCATGAGCTCACCGTAGCGGGAGCCGCTGGGGGCTGCCCATGGTGCCCACACACTCACGAACCCCAGCCCCAGGCCGCCATCGAGGCGTAGCGTGGAGCCTTTCCCGTACCAGGCCACCGCGCCGAGTCCGATGCGGGAGCTCGTCTCCGTCGTCGCGGCTCCGGGGTTCCCCAGCGTCAACAGCTCGGCCCCCAGTGCCCAATCTTCGAAGCGGTACGCGGCTCCGGCGTGGAGGGCCAGGGAGATGATGCCGCTGCCGAATCCAGCCCCTGAGCCGGCGTAGAGCCAGAGGTGCTCGTGGGCGCGGGTGGGCGTGGTGTCCGGAAGCTCAGCCTGAACCCGCGGGTCGACCATGGTGGCCGCCAGGAGCGAGAGCACCTCCGCAGTCTCGAGGCGGAAGGTCCGCGAGTGCCCAACTGGCTGGTAGACCACCGAGACCAGTTCCCCGTCGAGCGTCACCCGCAACGATTCCCCCTCGCAGGCCGGGGCGAGCACGACTGGCCGATTCAGCCGCTGCTCCAGGGCGTGGGCCCACGTCGGCCCGAGCCGACGGCTGAGCTCCTCGGCGGCGACGACACAGAGTGGAGGTTTCAGGGCCCCCAGGAGGACGAGCATGATCATGGAGTGCGGTCGCCCGGGGCGCCTCCATCGTTCTATGCCATTTCGTCGGTTTTCGAAGCGGTGGTATGAGCAGCCTCAGTTGCGAGCCTCGGCCCTGCCCCGGTCTGGGGCATCGTCCAGGTCCCGGCTGGAGACATCGAGGTCCTCTCCTTGACCCCCTTCGGTTCCATCGGCGCCGAAGGAGGTGACGACGGGCTCGCCTGACTCGAGGGCGTAGCCGAGGGGTGTGCCCCAAGGGTCCTTCGGGAGCCGCTTGAGGACCCTCGCCTCCACGACCGCGCGGAAGCCTTCGGCCGTCGAGGGGTAGCGCCCCTTGGTGACGCGGTAAGTCTCCACCGCGTCGAGGGCGTTCCGCACGTCGATCCTCGCGATGGAGCGCTTCGAGTCAACGAGCTGCTGAATGGCATACACCCCGACAGCCGCCATCAGCAGCGAGAGGATGGTGATGACGACGATGATTTCGATGAGGGTGAGGCCTCGTGGGTATCGGCGCATGCCTCGACTCGCTGCACAAGCTGTGCCCCACCCGGGTCCCCGAGGAGCGAGTGGTGGTCTCGACGCGGAGTTGCCACCTTGTCCCGCACCCTCTGTCATTCTAGCGGCGAGCACCGCCAGGCGAAGCACCTACCGATGCTTCATATAGAAGGCCACGGCCTGGGCACGGTTTCCCAGCCCCAGCTTGTCGTACAGGTTCTTCAAGTGGAACTTGACCGTGTTGAGCGACACCTCGGTCCGGCTGGCCATCTGCTGATTGGTGAGCCCGGCGGAGAGCTCCTCGAGCAGCTCTCGCTCGCGGGGAGTCAGGGACGAGAAGGGATCCGCCGACAGGCGAGCCACGTCGACGAAGGGAAACGCCATTCGACCAGCAGCCACCGCGTCGACGGTGTCGAGTAACTGCTCGGGTCGATCTTGCTTGGAGGCGAAGCCCGCCGCTCCGAGGGCCATGGCTTGCCGCGGCAAGTCGGGGTTCGCGCTGCCGGTGTAGACGACGACGCGCGGCCCGGCCTTTCCCCGCATCGCGGTCAGCACTGCCTTGCCATCGACGTTGGGCATCTCCCAGCCGATGACGCCGACGTCACACCGCGTGTGTTTGATTTCCTCGAGGAACCGAGCTCCGTCGTCGACCATGCCAACGACGTTGAAGCGCTCCTTCCCCTTGAAAAGCTTCGCCAAACCCGCCTGCAGAAGCGGGTTCTTCTCGGCGACCACAATGTCGATGGTGCGCTCGACTGCGCGCTCGACCTCGGCCATTCGTTCCTTCCTTCAAATCAGGACGAGTTACGATTCTCGTCCGCCCCGATTATGGAGCAACGCCCCACCGAGGGAATAGCCGAGGATTGGCGCCGGGAGAACTCCCATGAAACACGGCGCACATTCTCTGCACTGCGAGCAAACCCCCAGAACTACGCCGGGTTTCCTGGTGATGATGTAGATCAAGCGCATTGACTGCGGCCCGGGCCCCATTTCGATGCCCCAAAACGGGCTCTGCCGCGGTGCGGCGTGGCGCTTCGAGCTACCCGAAGGTGTGGGCGGCCACCTGCTCACAAGAGTTCGAAACCTCATCCCTGCGGGTGTTCTTGGAAGCGCCTGGCGACGGCATCATGCCGACCAATCGCAACCATTCCGAGTCTGGAAGGAACGCCCAGGTGATTCAACACAACCGCATTGAGAACGTTCGCGGGTTCAGCGGGAGGCCGGCCGATGAGCAGTGAACAGGCCGAGGTGACTCCGTTCAGCAGCACGACGCCCGTGCCGAAGACCGCGGTGCGCATGGTGACGGTGTACATCATGGGCAAGCGGCAGTCGGTGCCAGAGCACGCGACCATCATGCGGGCCATCGAGTACGCGGGCAACCAGATCGTCCGCGGAGCCGGCTGCCGCGAGGGCTTCTGTGGCGCCTGCGGGACCATCTTCCGCCTCCCCGGCGACTACAAGATTCACACCGGCCTCGCCTGCACGACCCTCGTTCAGGAGGGCATGTCGCTCACCCAGATTCCCGCGGTGCCCATCGAGAAGGCGATCTACGACCTGGAGCAGCTCAAGCCAGACGTCAACACCATCAAGCAGATCTACCCGGTCATCTCGCGCTGCGTGGCGTGCAACACCTGCACCAAGGCCTGCCCTCAGGGCATCCAGGTGATGGACTACGTGCAGGCGGCGATTCGCGGAGACCTCGAGAGCCTGATGGACCTCTCGTTCGACTGCGTGGCCTGTGGGCTGTGCGCGCTGCGCTGCCCGGCGGAGATTGTGCAGCACAAGGTCGCCATCCTCGGGAAGCGTCTCTACGGTCGCTACCTTCACAAAGACAGCCCAGAGCTCGAGGCGAGGGTCGAAGAAGTCAAACAGCACGCCTTCGACGCGGAGTACGTGAAGTTGATGGCATTGAGCAAAGAAGACCTCGTCAACCTCTACTACGCGCGAGACACCGAGTAGTCCTCGGGAGACCCATGTATCCGGAATACCTGTCAGGGCTGGTGAAGAAGGTCGACGAGACGCGGTTCCCGCGGCTCGAGCTGGCGAAGCTGGGCAAGGCTGTCTTTCCGCCCATGAAGGCGGAGGACCGAGCCGACGTGCTCACCAAGTTCCACCCCGACTACTCGGTCGGCGCTCGGCGCAAGGTTCGGGTGGGGCCGAACAAGGGTGAGGAGCTGACGACCGAGGTGGCTGAGCTGCTCGAAGCGCACTCGATGGTCGAGCCGCGCCTGATGGACGTGCACCTCGAGCGACCCGACTACGAGACCGACCTGCTCATCATCGGCGGCGGCGGGGCCGGGAGCTGGGCGGCCATCACCGCGATGCAGAACGGCGTCAACTCGCTCTTGGTGACCAAGCTGCGCCTGGGCGACGCGAACACCATCATGTCCGAGGGTGGCATGCAGGCGGCGGTGGCCCCCGGTGACTCGCCCACCAGGCACTACCTCGACGCGCTCGGCGGTGGCCACTTCGAGAACACGCCCGAGCTGGTCAAGGTGCTCACCGAGGACGGCCCAGAAATCGTCCAGGAGCTGGAGAAGCTCGGCGTCATCTGGGACAAGCAGCCCGACGGCTCGCTCCACGTGCTCCACGGCGGCGGCACCTCACGCAAGCGCATGGTGTCGTGCCGCGACTACATCGGCGCCATCATCATGCGAACGCTGATGGACGAGGTGATGAACCACCCTCAGAAAATCAACGTCCGCGAGTTCGAGCCGGCCGTCGAGCTGGTGCTCGATGACGAGGGCAAGTGTGCCGGGGCGGTCCTCTTCAGCCTCGACACCGAGCAGATCCTCACGGTCAAGGCCAAGGCCACCGTCATCACCACGGGCGGCTTCGGGAGGCTCCACATTCGCGGCTTCGCCACCACCAACCACTACGGCGCCACCGGCGACGGCTTGGTGATGGCCTACCGCGCCGGGGCCAACCTGAAGTTCATGGACTCGGTGCAATACCACCCCACCGGAGCCGTGTTCCCCGAGCAGATCGCCGGCTTCCTCATCACCGAGAAGATCCGCGGCGCCGGGGGCCAACCCGTCAACAAGCACGGCCAGCTCTTCGTCGACCCTCGCGAGCCCCGCGACGTCGAGAGCGCCGCCATCATTCGCGAGTGCACCGAGCGCAACAACGGCGTCGAAACCTACGCCCGCCGCGCTGGCGTGTGGCTCGACTCTCCGCTCATCGATATGATTCACGGGCCCGGCTACACCCAACACCACTTCCCCGGCATGGTGCGGCAGTTCGGGCGCTTCGGCATCGACATCACCAAAGAGCCGATGCTGGTCTTTCCCACACTGCACTACCAAAACGGCGGAATCGAAATCAACGAGCGCTGTGAGACGAACATCCCCGGGTTGTTCGTCGCCGGCGAGGCCTCGGGTGGCGTTCACGGTCGCAACCGCCTCATGGGCAACTCGGTGCTCGACTACAA
>PMBV01000417.1 GCA_003153055.1 Myxococcales bacterium | reverse complement strand
GGCCGATTAACACCAGTCACCTAGGAAGCATGCCAGTTTGTCGGCTGCGACAAATGTCGCTGTGGGGTCCTCTTTCGCGCAGTAGGCGATGGATTCATGCTCACCCAGATGCTCGTCACTCGTCGAGGAGTTCCTCCGGAGGTGGCCGTAGATCATTCTTCCCGCAGCCGTATCGACCGGGACGACGTGAGTGACGACACACTCACCGCCCTTCTGGTCGCTCATTGCGAGAAGCCTTCCACGTCGCCCGGACTTGTCCCGTGCGGCGCCACGAGCCACCGTCTCGACTACGTGGAGCGTGGCCGCAGGCCAGCGCCACGAGGCATCGAAGCACATAGCCAGATCGCCGAAAGGACCATCATCGACGATCCAGGTGGTCATCGGAGCGAGAGAATCTCGCTGGCCCGTTCTCGGGAAATCAGACCCTCAGCGCAAGCGACTATGGCGGTCTCAGAGAGCAAGCCATCAGAGAGTTCGGTCGCCTTGACCTCAATTCCGAATTGATCTGGCGGAGTTCTTTGCAAGTCAGGCTCAAAATCGACCCGGATCTGGGTTTTGGGCCCCGCGGCGAGTTTTTCCGCAACGCGAGGATCGAGCAGGTTCAGGTTCTTCGCATGCCATGCGGCCCCCTCGAAGCTCAAGCCCCATGCGTTCGCCAGATCCAGGACGAGCGCCTTCGGATCCTTCAGACTCACCTTTTTCACCTTCATCGCTGAGACCACGAGTTCCTTTGGCGCGATGAATGACGGCGCGAACCCGTTGGCACGTTGCTCAATGGCACTTCCATCCTGCTCACGCGTCACCACCGTCAGTTCCCGCTCCCCCCCGTCGTGAAGCAGGTGACAAAGCTCATGCGCAAGGATCGCTCGCCTCGCGAGGGGATGGGCGAATCGCGGAGCTCGGGTGTTGAGCAGGATGACGGGTGAGGCTCCCACTTCGTAGAGACTCGCAGCTTCGACATTCCCCTCGAATTGCACTCCCGCAACATGGATTCCAGCGGCCTCGAAGAGCTCTTGAATGGATCGAATAGACCCATCTGGTGACAAGAGCGCCCGTGCGGCGGCGCCAAGATCGTAGCCATCCGCCCATGGCTCCCGCCTCCCACTGGGCCCGCGCACTTGCCGATTCGAGGGAATCTGCGACACCGGCTCATCCAGTCGAGATTTCAAATGGGCGAGTACTCGCCCCGCTTCAGCGCCGCGCGCCAGAAGCCGGAGATCGCCACCGGTGAGTCCCATCGCGGCTTGGCCGCCACGAAAGCGAGCAACACTTCGCCTGGGGTCCTCGGCGCCCCCCGCGAGAAGTTCCGCCGGGTCGCATGCCAGGGCCTCGGCGACCGCCGCAAGCTCCCAAGCCGAAGGAACGAACGCACTCGCTTCGATGCCGAGCAGACGCTGCGAGTCCAAACCTGCCAGGTTGGCAACGGTCTCAACGGGGAGCTGAAAGGCGAGACGCCTGTTCTTGATGTCCGCACCCAGCCTCGTCATGGTGACATTGTACCGCGAAAACACGACGCTGCACGTCGCACAAACGGCGATCTGTGCAAACGGAGATCGACCTCACCGGTCAGACGCTCTCTCGCGCACGGGAAGATTCGTCCGTCCCGGGCAGCCGGGAGACGCGCTCAAGGGGTCACGGGTGCTCCAGGGGCCCCGGCTGCGCTCCAGCGGGAGCCGCTCAGGTGGTGACGCCTCGGTCCTGGAAGAAGCGCACCACGACGATGGCCAGGGCCGCGATGAGCGGCACGTGCAGGAACCTCCGAGGGTGTAGGAGGTCACCTGCCCGAGCACCCAGAGGACGCGCGCGTCGCGCCCACGTTGCGCTCGACCTCTGGCTTCACGGCAGCGAAGTCGACCCGCTCGGGAATGTCTTCCCCGTGCGACAGCCGGACGATGACCTGAGCCATGAGTGTGGACGCCCCTGTGGAAGGGGCCCGACGTTCTCAGCTCACCGGGTTGTCAATCGACTGGTAATACCTCATCAAGATGTGAGCCACCTCCGGCCGGCTGAACTCGACCGGCAGGTCCTTCCCCTGGCCCAGCATCTCCCGCACCTTGGTGCCGGAGAGGTTGATGAAGTCCTCCGGCAGGTGGTCCGGCGCGTCTCGCATCATCACCACCTTGTTGAGCTTCTTGCTCCAGGCGGTGTTGTCGGCTCTGAAGATCTCGATGAGCAACGCCCCCTTGGGAACCTCGGTGTCGAAGACCGTCTGAGCGTCGAACGGGCCGTAGTAGGTCCCCACGCCGGCGTGGTCTCGGCCCACGATGAGGTGCGAGCAGCCGGTGTTCTGCCGGAACACGGCGTGAAGCACGCACTCCCGCGGGCCGGCGTAGAGCATGTCGAACCCGTAGCCGGAGATCATCACGGTGTTCCGCGGAAAGTACAGGTCGACCATCTTGCGAATGGAGGCGTCGCGGACGTTGGCTGGAATGTCACCGGCCTTCAGTTTGCCAAGGAGCATGTGAATGAGGATCCCGTCGGCCTTGAGCTCCTGGTAGGCCATGCGGCAGAGCTCCTCGTGGGCCCGGTGCATCGGGTTCCGCGTCTGGAACGCGACGATCTTCTTCCACCCCAAGGCCTCCATCTGACCTCTGAGTTGGTACGCGGTGCGGAACGTCTCGGGAAAATCGGTCTCGAAGTACGAGAAGCTCAAGACCTGAATGGGCCCGGAGACGAGCGTGTTCCCCACCGAGTTGAACGCCGCCACGCCCGGGTGTTTGGGGTCGGTGGTGCGGAAGACCTTCTGGGTCATCTGCTCCATCTGAGCCGGAGTTGCCTCCTCGATGGCGACGATCTCTTGTATCGCGATGACCGGGTTGCCCGCGACGTTCGGATCCCGCAAGGCGATGCGCTTCTTCCCTCGAAGACCGCTGGCGTCCTTCACCACGTTGACGATGGGCACCGGCCAGAACAGCCCAGCGGTCGTCTTCATCGACTCCGCCACCGAGACCGCGTCGGCGAGGTTCATGTAGCCGAGCAGCGGGTTGAAGTACCCGGCGCCCAGCATCACCGCGTTGGCCGCCGCCGCCGACGAGACGACGATGGAGGGCAGCGCCTCGGCCTCCTTCACCAGGGCCGCGCGCTTCTGAGGGTCCATCACATACAGCGGATTGAGCTTCTCCGAACCGTGGGGCTTGATCACTGTGGTCTCCTTGAGAGGGTCAGACGTTCGTGAGCCATCGCGAGCGTGCGGTAGAGCGCGTGCGCGAACTTCGAGAACGGAAACGTGAGGAAGAAGGACAGCACCATGCCGAGGTGAAACACGTAGACCGACAGGGCGAGCTGGCCCGGCAGCGCGTAGCGGGCCAACTCGGCGCCGATGCCGCTCGCCACCAACAGCACCACCAGGACCAAGAAGAAACTGTCGAACGCCTTGGAGCGCCCGGCCAGCTCCCGGCTCCCCATGCGCTTGAGCCACAGCCCGGCGAGCCCGAACGAGAGGAGCACCGCCGAGAGGTTCCCCAAGAGCTTGATGGGGTGAACCTGGGCGAGGGGGATCTCCGCGCCGAACACGTACTCGGCGGTGGCCACCGAGGTGGTGGTGGCGAACGCGGCGACGAAACCCCAGAGCAACAGCGAGTGAGAGAAGCGCCGGGTGTGAGCCACTTTGCAGCCGGTGAACCGCCGGTGGGCGAGCACGTCGCCTGCCACTCCGACGAGACCGGAGAGCAGCGTTCCCTCGCGCTGGGCGCCCACGCCCCACGCGGCCCAGGCCTTCCTCGCTCCGCTCACCGCCGCGACGAGGGCGAACAGGACAGCGGGGACGAACACCGAGTCGATGAGCCCGTTGGGAATGTGGCGGTTGTAGGCGAGCGGCCCAGCGGCGACCTGGAAGCCCACGGTGAGCTGCACCAGCACCGCCCAGAACGCCACCGGGACACCGAGGAGGATCGGCCAGGTGGTCGCCGCGTTCCCCACCAGCCGGGCCATGAAGCCCGGGGCGCCGAAGGCTTCGATGGCCATCGACCTCGCGCCCTTCAACATGTCACTCGGCCGCGCGTCGCGGGGGCACCGGGTGCTGCAGTCGGTGCACTCGTGGCACAGCCAGATCGCCGGATCATTGAGCAGGCGATCGCTCAGGCCCCACTGGGCCCAGAGCATCTGCCGCCGCGGGAAGATCGAGCTGGCGGTCGAGAGGTCGCACACGCTCGAGCAGGTGGCGCACTGGAAGCAGCGGCCGATCGACTCGCCGCCTCGTCGGGTGAGCTCCTCGCGAAACGCACGGGAAGGGGTGATGGTCACGGTGGAGGTCATCTCTGTTCCCACTTCGAAGTCTCCTAGAAGCCCTTGAGCGGGCTGGGGCCGAGGTCCTCGAGCTCCTTGGCGAACTCGTCGAGCACCGCGGGGATCCGGCCCATCTCGTTGCGCGCCAGCTCAACCACCTTGAGCCGGTCGGCCTCGAGCGACAGGCGGGTGAGGGTCTCCTGCATGTTCGACAGCCGCTTCTGGGCCAGCTCGGAGCCCTTGATGAAGTGGCACTGGTAGTCGTTGCCGCTCTTGCAGCCGATGAGGATGACCCCGTCGATGCCCCGAGTCAGCGCCTCGTTGATCCACACCACGTTCACCGCGCCGAGGCACCGCACCGGAATGACTCGCACCCAGCTGTTCCAGCTCGCCCGCTGCATCGCCGCGTCGTCGAGGGCCGGGTAGGCGTCGTTCTCGCACAGCAGGGCGAGGATCCGCGGCTTCTCGTCGAGCTCGTCGGGGACTTCGATCTCCTTGACCATGCTGGCCACCGCGTCGACCGAGTAATCGGCGAACGAGATGAGCCGCTCGGGGCAGGCGCCCATGCAGATGCCGCAGCGGCGACACCGGTTGTCGTTGTACAGCGGGGTGCCCTTCACGTCCTCGTCGAGGGTGCCGAAGGGGCACTCCTCGGTGCATCGCTTGCACTGGGTGCACCGCTGGAGGAAGAACTCGGCGAGGGCGTAGTCACCCGACCGGGGGTGCACCGTCTCGCCCCGACCGAAGCTCTTGATGGCCTGGGTCGCCTTCATCGCCGCGCCCCAGGCGTCTTCGGTGGCCTGGGAGGCGTCCATCGGCGCCCGCACCACTCCCGCCGCGTAGATGCCGGTGCGCCGCGTCTCGTACGGGAAGCAGATGTAGTGGGAGTCGGGGAAGCCGTAGGCCAGGGCCGGGAGATCGGGGCCTTGGCGGTAGGCGAGGTTCAGAATCTCGGTGCCCTCGTGCTGGGCAAGGCTGGTGACGATGGCCTCAGCCGCCTTTCGCTGGGTCTCCGATTCGTTGCGCTCGACCCGCTTCTTCGCGTCTCGCAGCTGGCGAATCGCCTCTCCGTCGGCGGCCGTCGGCACCATTCCGGTGGCGAGCACCACCAGATCCGCCTCCACCGCGAGTCGCTCCCCGAGCAGGCTGTTGGTCACCGTCACCGTGAGCTTCGTGCCGGCCTGGCTGACGCTCTCCACCGCGCCACGGGCGAGCATCACGCCGGTCTTCTCTTGAACCGCCCGGTAGAAGTGCTCGGCCTGGCCCGGCGCCCTGAGGTCTTTGTAGAACACCGCGCACTCGACCTTCGGCCACGACTGGTGAATCGCCATCACCTGTTTGAGTGAGGTGGAGCAGCACTCGCTCGAGCAGTACTCGAGGTGAGCGGCGTCGCGGGAACCGGCGCACTGGACGAAGACGATGCGCCCGGGGGCCTTCCCGTCGCTCGGCCGGGTGAGCTCGCCTTTGGTCAGCATCACCTCAAGCTCGGTGGCGGTGATGACGTTGGGCGTGCCGTAGCCCAAGTGGGGGAGCTTGTTCGCGTCGTACGGCCGCGCCCCGGTCGCCTGAATCACCGCCCCGGCCATGAGCTCGTGCTTCACGCCCCCCGGCCCCTCGACCTCGACGGCGAACTTCCCCGGCTTGCCGCTGATCTTCGCCACCGTGCTCGACACCAGGCACTGGATCGCCCCGTTCGCCTTCACCGCCTTGACAAGCTCGGGGATTGGGCTGGGGTGGAGTCGGTCGTACGGCGGTGCTTGAGGGACGACCTCCTTCACCTGGGCGAGATAGCCCCCGAGCACCGCGTCCTTTTCCACCAGGACAACCCGGTGGCCGAGGTCGGCGGCCGCCTGGGCCGCGGTCAGCCCAGTCAGGCCTCCGCCCACCACCAAGACGGTTTGCTCGATCGCCTCCTCCACCCGCTTCGCCGGAGTCATCTTCTTCGCCTTGACGATTCCCATGCGGAGGAGGTCTTCGGCGAGGAGCTGCGTGTCCTCGTGGTTGGGCGGGTGGCTCCAGGTGCACTGCTCGCGGAGGCTGACGCGCTCCACCTGCGCCTTGCTCGCGTCGAGCTGGAACTCCTGCCGCTTGTGGCGCATCGAGCAGCCGGCCACCACCACGCCGTTGACCGTGCCGTCGTCGACTGCTTTGCGGATCGCCGCCGTGCCCTTCTCGGAGCAGAGTTGGGCGTCTCGCACCACCAGCGCGGCCCCGCTGGAAGTGGCGAGCTTCTCCAGGCCCTCGACCTTCAGGCTCGATCCGATGCCGCAGCCGGTGCACAGGTAAACTCCGACGCGATCCATCAGACGCTCCTCGCTGCGCTCATGGCCTTGGCCGCGACGCCCGTCGCGTCACGCACCGTGGCCGCCACGTCTTCCGGCCGCCGAGCCACCCCCGCGGCGAACAACCGCTGGGCTCGATCCTCGAGGACAAACCCGTCGGCGTCGCGAGCCATGGGGAACGGCAGCTCGCTCGTCCCCTCCGGAACCATCCCGGTGGCGAGCACCACCAGATCGACCTCGGCATCGGTCAGTCGCCCGGCGTCGACGTCCTCCAAGTGGAGCACCAGCGCGCCGCCACCGGACTTCGCGCCGGCCACCGTGCCGACCTTGCCCTTGACGAACTTCACTCCCTTCGCCTCGGCCTTCGCCAGCATCGACTCGTTTCGGCCCGGTGTGCGCCGGTCGATGTAATAGACAGTCACCTCGGCGTCGGGGAGCGCCTCCTTCACATACATCGCTTGCTTGGTCGAGGCCATGCAGCACACCGCCGAGCAGTACGGGAGGTGCTTGACGTCGCGCGAGCCGGCGCATTGGACGAAGGCGACCCGCTTGGGGGCTTCACCGTTGGAGGGCTTGAGGATCTTCCCCCCGGTGGGTCCAGCCGGCGCCGCGAGCCGCTCGAGCTGCACGTTGGAGACGACGTCGGCCAGCCGCCCGCCGCCCAGCTCCGGCAGCTTCTCAACCGGGTAGGGTGTCCACCCGGTCGCCACCACGATGGCGGAGACCTCGAGCTCCTCCTGGGTCTCCTTGGCCTCGAGGGCGATGGCTCCCGGCACCGGGCAGACGTCAGCGCACTTTCGGCACTCCGGAGGGCAGGCCTGGCGGTCGAGCACGTGGCGGCGAGGCCAGGCGTCGGTGTGGGGGAGGCGGATCGCCGCGACCTTCCCCATGCCGAGGTTGAACGGATCGGCCACGGTGGCCGGGCAGGCGGAGGTGCAGGCCCCGCAGGCCGTACAGGCGGTGGTGACGTAGGCCGGGCTGGTCTTCACCGTCACCCTCCAGTCGCCGCCGCTCCTGGTCGCCGCGCCGACCTGACTCCGCACCAACACCCGGACGTTGGGGTTCTTGTCCAGCCGGCGGGTGTTGAGCTCCATGCCGCACGAGGGCGGACAGAGCTTCGGGAAGTACTGGTGGTTCTTCAGCACTCGGCCACCGACCGACGCCTCGCGCTCGACCAGCACCACCGGCTGTCCGGCCTCGGCCGCCTCGACGGCAGCGGTGATGCCGGCGATGCCAGCGCCGACCACCAAGAGGGGCTTGGGGCTCACGGGTGTCCTCCCGGAGCAACCTCCGCCGCCGCGGCCCGGCGCTCCATGGTCGGCTCGGCGAACAGGGCGAACCGAAGCCAGCGGTAGGCGAAGCGGAGCAGCGCGTGGTCATCGGTCTTCAGCGAGGCCACCAGGGCCCCATCGACCGTGAAGCGGGTCAAGAAGCTCGTGGTGAAGACGAACTCGCGGAAGGAGTCGAGGTCGTACAGAGCGGTGAAGAACATGTCGAGGCGCTTGGGGTCGAGCTGTCGGCCGCCGATGAACCACGGGTGGCTGACGAGCTTCTGGAACCCTTGCTCCAGCTCGTCGCGCTCGAGCACGCCCTGGTCGCGCCGCCACTCTTCAACGGGCCAGTCCTTCCCGGCACCGTGGCCGTGGCAGAAGCCGTCCTTCAACAAGAAGTACTCCGGTTGGGGCTCGACACCCGCGCGGGCAGGAGGAATCGCCATCGCCACGGGGTACATTCGGCAGGCCCAGGGGCGAGCGTCGTAGACCGAGCAGCCCGCCGGGGCGGCGTCGGCTCCGCCCAATCGAACGAACGGGCAGCGCTTCTCGGGGGTCGACCCCATCTTGAGCATCACCACCGGGAGATGCAGCTCCTTGGTGATGGGGGTGAGCGTGTGGGTTTCGAGGAACTCGCGGGTGGTGAGCCCGGCCTGGCGGGCCAACCCCAACACGTCGAGCGGGGTGAGCACGATGTTGACGTCGGAGCAGCAGTCGGTGAAGCAGTCGAGCCCACCGTGGCAGCCGAAGCAGAACTTCGACTCGTCACCGAGCCGCTCCTTGCCCTTGAGCGCCTCGGGCAGCTCGGGCTCCATCGGTCGGCCGGGAGCGCGACTCACGGCGCCTCCTTGCCATCGGGCGCGACGAGCTCTCGTGTGAGGATGCGGTCTCTGAGCGCCGCGGCAGACCAGACGCCGATGGGTGAAGCGAAGCCACTGTTGGGATCGACGCGGAAACGGTACGAGGCTTTCACTGCGTAATGCTCCTCCATCCAGGCCCAGCCTCGGATGTAGTACTGGCATTCGTCATTGAAGCAGGCCAGGTCGAACTCGTGGCCGAACTCGTCGGGCAGCTCGAACGGCTCAAGCTCGGTACCACAGTGGGGACAGCTGGTCGGCTGCTGCTGATGAGGGCTGAGAACGGACACTGGCGACATCTCCCACGACCACGGCAGCGGCTCGCCGCCACCGGGTCGAAGTGCAATTCAGACAGCAGAGGTGAGCGGCTTCAGAGGAACTTCGACTTCACCGGCACCTTTTTCATCTCCCACTGCTCGGTCTTCGGGTCCATCTTGCAGTTGACGAAGACCTTCCAGTTCGCGTCATCGAGGGTCGGCTTGTCTGCCCGGAAGTAGTAGCCCGGCCAGCGGGTCTCCTGCCGGAACATGATCGACCGAACGTGCGCCTCGGCCTGGTACATGCGGTGGGTGTTCTCCCACGCACGCATCAGCTCGTGGAGGTTGCGCGCGGCGAGCTTGGTCTGGTCCTCCTTGAGGAAGACGAGCAGCTCGAGGGCCCGCTTGAGCAGCGGCTCGGTGGTGGTGAACCGCACCGAGGTGCCGGCGGCGTACTCGTCCATCAGCTTCTGCAACCGGAACATGAACATCTTCGGCACGATGTAGTTCGGGTTGATGTTCGGGTCGGTGCTCTTGTTGCAGTGCTCTTCGTAGAGCTTGAGCGGCGCGAGAATGGTCTCCTTGGCCTTCTCAATCTCGGCCGGGTCGACCTTGGGTGCCGGTGGCTTCTCTTTCACCAGGTACTTGATGGCAGACTTTCCTGCCAGCCGGCCCTCGGTGAACGAGCCCGATGAGAACTTGTGGGCGTTGGCGCCCGACGCGTCGCCGGCCATGAACAGGCCCTTGATGGTCGACATGTTCTCGTAGCCCCAGAAGTACTCGGGGGGCGCGAGGTCTTCGGGGCCACAGACCCAGGCACCCGAGCCGCCGGAGTGCGAGCCGATGAAGTACGGCTCGGCCGGGGCGATCTCTGAGCTCTTCTCTTCTGGAGCGACGTTGGTCGATGCCCAGAGCAACGCCTGGGAGATGGTCATGTCGAGGAAGTCTTCCC
>PMBV01000196.1 GCA_003153055.1 Myxococcales bacterium | reverse complement strand
GGCCATCGATCGCGCCATCGAGGTTCGCAAGCAGCTGATTCAGCGGCACCCGAAGTCGCAGTACGTCCCCCAGTCATTGTATGCGCTGGCCGAGGGCTACGAGGCCATCGCCGACTTCGACGCGGCGGCCGACTACTACGAGGTCTACGCTGCCAACTTCGAGAAGGGGAAGACCGGCGGCAAGAGGGGGGCGCCGAGGGCCCACAAGGGCAAGGACGATGGCAAGAAGGAGGCCGCCGAGCAGGTATGGGAAGAGTCGCGAGCCCAGGACGCGCTCTTCAACGCAGGGGTGTTCCGCGAAGGCCTCGGCACCCTCAAGCAGGCGCTCAAGGATCGCGAGAAGTACCTCGACCTGTGGCCCAACTCGAAGGAGGCCGAGGCCGTCGAGAAGTCGATCCTCGACCTCCACGAGCGGCTCGGCGCCTGGCAGAAGGTGCTCCGGGGCATCGAGGACTACGAGAAGAAGTACGTGAAGGACCCCAACAAGGTGCTCCAGGCCGAGGGCCGGCTGGCGTCGGTCTACGAAGAGAAGCTCAAGAACGCCAAGGCCGCCAAAGGTGTCTACAACCGCATTCAGGACTACTACGAGAAGCTTCCCAAGCGAGCTCGTGATGCCCTCGACATTCATGCCCTCGACGCGGTGGCGCGGGCGTCCTTCATCGCCAACGAGGACGACTGGCGGCGGTATTCGGGCCTCAGGCTCCGGTGGACCTCGGTGGGGAACCCCGGCGAGCTGAAGTCCAGCATCAACTCCAAGACGCAGGCGCTCCTCGAGCTGCAGAAGGCCTACACCAAGACGGTGGCGTTCAAGTCGGCCGACCCGGCCATCTGCGCGCTGCACAAAATCGGCATGGGCTACGATCAGCTCGCCGACCAGCTGACCAACTTCCCGGTGCCCAAGGGGCTGCCCGAAGATCTGTTGATCGAGGTGCGGCCTCAATTCGACCAGCAGGCCGAGCCGCTCAAGAAGAAGGCCCTGGAGGCGTTTGCCTCGGTGGTGCAGAAGAGCCAAGAGCTCGACGTGTTCAACGCGTGCACCCGCGCGGCCCTCGACCTCCTCAGGAACAAGTACGCCCCCGAGCGCTTCCCGAAGATGCGTGAGGAGGTGGCCGAGCTGAAGGTCCCCGCGGACCGGCAGCAGTCGTACGGTGCCGACCTCGTCACCTCGATTCAGAGCAACAGCGGAGTCGGAGCCGACAAGGCGGCCGAGGTTCGGAACCGAGCACGAGAGGTCAACGTCCAGCGCACCGCCAACACGACGCCTGAGGTGGCGCCTCCCCCCTCGAAGGGCAGGGTGGAGCCCAAGCCAAGAGCCGACCCTGAGCCGAGAGCCGATCCAGAACCGAGAGCCGAGCCAGTTCGCGGCCCGGCTTCGAAGGCGCCCCCAGCGGCTGCCTCCAATTCCAAGACACCCCCCAAGAGCAAGGCAGACGCCGAGCCGGAGGACGCGCTGTGAGCATCGAGAGGTCGAGACTGCTGGCGATGTCCGTCGCCGCGCTGTGTTCGGGTTGCGTGACGACTTCGGCAGCCGGGCCGGAGGTCGAGCCAGCGCCAGAGCGGGTACAGAAGCCGAGCGCCAAGGCTCCGCCGCCCGAGGCGTCAGACAAACAGACCCCAATCAACTCGAGGGCCAAGCTGTTGTTCGACGACGCAGTGAAGGCGCTGGAGGCCCAGAAGAAGGCCAAGGCCGTCGACTACCCGAAGTTGGAGCGAATGTTCCGCGCGGCCGCCGACGCTGATTCGGCGCTGGCCGAGGCCACTTACAACCTGGGTGTCTTGGCAGAGCGCCAGGGTCGAGTGAAGGAGGCGGCCTCGTATTACAAAGAAGCCTTGTCGAGGAAGGCCACGCTCCACCAGGCGGCCGAGAACCTCGCGGTGATCGCCCAGAACGAGGGCGATGAGAAGGGCGCCGTGGCGATCTACCAGGAGCTCTCCACCACCTTCCCTGACGACGCCTCGAGCCGGGCGCGTCTGGCGGAGATCCACCGTCGTCGTGGCGAGAACGATCGAGCCCTCGAGCTGGCTCGAGAAGCCCTGTTCCGCGACCCCAAGGCGCTCCAGGCCTACAAGACGATGATGCTCGTGCACCTCGAGCAGAAGCAGTACTCGCTGGCGCGGCTCATCGCGCTCAGGGCCTCGAAGCTCGACGACTCCGACCCCGAGCTGTTCCACGCCCTGGGCCTCATCAACCTGGCCGAGAAGGAGCCTGCCAAGGCGCGGGTGCAGTTCAAGAAGGCCGTCGAGGTGCGCCCCGACTTTCTCCCGGCGCGCTACGAGCTGGTCCGCATGGCCTTCGCCCAGGAGGACTACCAGGGTGCGGAGGAGCACTTGCGGCGCATCCTCCAGGCCAACGGGAACAACGCCCAGGCGTTGCTCGACCTCGGTGTCGCCTACAAGGGCATGGGCCAGCTCGACAAGGCCATCGCCACGTATGACGAGGCGCAGCGGCTCAACCCTGACCTCCCTGAGCTCTCGCTCAACAAAGGCATCATCGTCGGGCTCAAGGGCGACCCCGAGCGGGCCATCTCGATGTTCAAGAACTACATCGCCCGGCGCGGTGGCGAGACGGCGGTACCCACGGAGCACCCGGTCTACGCGTTGATCGAGGAGCAAGAGAAGGCGATCAAGCAGCGCGAGGACGAGAAGAAGCTGACCGAAGAGGCCAAGCGAATGGAGGAGGAGGCCAAGAAGCAAGAGGCCGCCGCCGAAGCCGAGGAGCGGAAGAAGAAGGACGAAGAGCTCCAGAAGCAACAGTCCTCCGCCAAGGGAAAGGGCGCCAAGGTCGCCACCCCACCCGAGGCCCCCGCGCCCAAAAAGGACGAGGCCGCCCCCAAGACCGAGCCCAAGCGAGAAGAGCCGAGCCAGAAGCCCGAGCCGAAGAAGAAGGCCAAGAAGGCGGGCGAGGAGCCCGAGGACTCGCTCTGAGCGTGCCTACCGAGCCGCCTCCCACGCGCCCAGCGCCCAGGCCGCGTGGCAGGAGTCTCCGATGAGGTCGAGGAAGAGCTGAGGCTGGTCGACAGCCAGTCGCGGCATCGCGGCGAAGGTGCCACGTTCCTCGAGGGCCTCGGCCGTCTGCCGTAGGAGCTGTTTGGCTGTCGACACGGCTGCCAGGTCTCCGCCACGGGGTGTCCAGCCCAGCTCGGCTCTCCACCGGGCAGCCGTCTCGAGGAAGTGGCCGTAGAACTTGAGCTGCTGCGCCAAGACCCTGGGGGTCAGGCCGGGAGCGGCGCGGCGGGCGAGGGTCAGCGCGGCCTCGTACTGCCGTCGCTCAGAGCCCAGGCGGTAGACGAGAATGGCGACCTGCCGATCGACGCGAGGCCCCCAATGGGCGCGCACCGCCGGGTGTCGAGCCCAGGCAAGCACCCCCTGCACGAAGTGGAGGCCACCGCAGGGCTGGGCGTAGATTCCGGTCGGTCGCTTGTCGACCTGGGGGAGCCCGCGCTCGCGGCCTTCGTTCAGCTCGCCGGTCTCTCGTTCCAGTTCATCCAAGGCGTCGTCGAAGAGCTGATCAATCGAGACGAGCGCTCCGTCTGACGTCTGCCACCGGGCTCCGGGGACCTGTGTCGCGGCGAGGACGTCGAGTGTCCAGCCGAGCGCTCCCCATTCGGCAGCGTTGGCTGGGCGCTTGAACTCGCGCATGACTCGATCGACCAACACCTGCACCGTGATCGAGCCCCAGGCCGTCTCGAGCCGCGTGGTGGAAGGCAACCCCACGTCGCACACCAGTGTTTTGGTGAGGAGGTTGGGGTGGGGCTCGACGGGAGTCCCGTCGGGGAGGAAGGCGGGGAAACCGTCTCTGCCGAACGTGTCGTGGAGCAGCGCGGCCGTGGCGAGGCGGCCATCGGTGGCTCTGAAGCTCGCGCCGAAGGCCCGGAGACCGTGCGCCAGCGCC
This sequence comes from Myxococcales bacterium, assembly GCA_003153055.1. Next base: position 6,207 of record PMBV01000196.1, on the reverse strand, counting down.
CACGGGTTCTTCGGGGTGCTCGCCCACGTGGTGCACTGCCGACGGAGCAGCCCCAGCGCGTCGGGTGACGAGCCGAGCGCCAACGCCGCGACCAGCACGAGGGGAGCCACGGTGCGGTTCTACCACTGCCAGAGCGCCGAACCGGTTGCCCGACCGTCGCGAGGCGAGCGAGACCGAACGAGCCGGGCACACGAGCGACGAGCGAGACCCACGTCACCATCTCCAAGTCGGTGGCGGCAACGAGGAACACGAGGTCACGAGTTGCAGGAATGAAGGGAGGGCTGAGAGAATGACGGGCATGCGAGTGCTGAAGGGCCGTGTCGTCGGCAACACCGTCGTCATCGAGGAAGAGTTGCCGCCGGGGAGTGCGGTGGACGTGGTGGTGCACGAGGAGGGAGAGGAGGAGGACTTCGTGTTGACGGAGGAGATGCGGCAAGAGTTGCGGGAGGCCTCGGAGTCGGCGCGACGCGGTGAGTGCGTCGACATGGACGAGGTGCTGGCGGAGCTCGAGGCCCTTCGGTAGCCGTGCGAGTCCGAGTGTCGAAGCAGGCTCGCGCCGACCTGGTGTCCGCGGTGCAATGGTGGAAGCGGAACGTCGGCAGTGCCCCTCCTCAGCTGCTGGACGAGACGCGTGCTGCCCGCCAGCAGCTGGCGGTGACGCCGTACGCGGGGGTCCCTGTGGCGGACAGCGTGCTTGGAGGCATGCGGCGGCTGTCCTTGCTGGGGGCGAGGTACTTCCTCTTCTATGAAGTCGACGAGGGCCGTGGCGAAGTGACGGTGTTGCGTGTGTGGCATATGAGTCGACGACGCCCGCCGCGCATGCCGAGGCGGTGATCGCCATCCCAAACTCCGCTCTCAGGCGGTGCCGTCGAGGGAGAGAGCCTCGGCTCACGCAATCGGGCGCAATTCCCCGTCGCATACCCGCGAGCCACGGACCTGGCCTCGAGAGAGCGCCCTTCTCGAGTTGAGTTGGGGCTATGGCTCGATGATTCCTCCCACTGCCCTGGGGCTTCGGGCTCTGCGAGCAAGGCGGGGGGCTCCGGCGAGCACCACGAGCCCCTCGGCCGGTCGGTCGAGTGGTGCAAGGTCCGGGCTCGTGGCCCCTGTGCTCACCGAGGTCTCGGGTCGAGGCGATGGCCAGACGGCCTCGGTGGTTGGGCAGGAGCCCACCCTCGACGTTCAATGCGTGCNNCCGTGATGACAGGGCTGGGGAGTGGCTCGTCCTCGAGGTCGTTGCCGAAGTTCAGAGACCCCAACTCGGGCCGCAGATGCGATGACGGCGGCCCCTGAACGACTGACCGGCGGCCCAGCGAGCCAGCTCCAGATCCTGAGAGCGGAGTTTGGGGCCATCGAGCTCGGTGGGCACGGTATGGCGCTTGCGCGAATCTGCACCGCAGCGCTCAATGCGACACCAGCTCGGTGTTGTCGAACTGGAACTCTCGGAGGAAGACGGCCCCGGTGCCCTCGAGCTCGAAGCCCACCGAGAGCCGCTCGGTGTCGGGGGGAACCTGAAGCGTCACCCGGTGCCGCTGGAAGGACGTCGTTCCCTCCATGGCGGGGCTCTTGGCCTCGGCGATGGCGTGGCCAGCGGCGTCCTCGGCTCGAATCACCACGTGCGCGGCGCCCTTGACGGCCCCCGTTCGGAGCTCGGCCAGAGCTTCGACGGTGACGCCTTGCCACGGGAGCCCCGATTCCCGGTGAAGGAGCATGGCCCGACCGCTGACCGCGCCGACCCTCGAGCGAAGGAGCGGCTGGCCGCAGCCGAACATGAGATCATCGCACCTGAGCTCGTAGCCCTGCCCGTCGAACGACCACCCGATGACGTTCGTCTTGAGCACCGGCACACGCCTTTCCGTCGGGTCGGGGAACCATCGGTCGGCCCGGTCTCGGTCTCGCTGGGCGAGCGCGTGAAGTGAGGCGAGTGCAATGAAGACAGCGAGTGGTCGCATGATGTTCAGGTGCATGGGTTCCTCCACCCGAAGAAACGCGCGACCGCTCGGACTCGTATCGAGCCGCTCATCCACCCGATGACGTATGGAGCGGAGCCCTGCCTCGGCCGATAGTCCCTCGAGATCGTTCCACCACGTTCGAGGAGCACCCACATGAAGAAGCCCGCGAAGATCCAGTCGAGGAAGTCTCGTGGTCAAGGCATGACCGAGTACATCATCATCGTCGCGCTCATCGCGATCGCCGCCATCGGCGTCATCACGCTGTTCGGCGACAACATTCGCACCTTGTTCGGCATCTCGGCCAACGCCCTGGCTGGCCAGACCAACGTGACGAACAACGCCCAGCAATCGACGACAGCGCTCGAGAAGAAGGGCCTCAAGAACTTCGGCACGAACAACGGGTACTGAGCTGACGGCTCCAGGCGGGCCCGAGCAAGGGCTCGTCAGGGGTGTCCGTCGTCGGCCAGCCGATAGCCGACCCCGCGAATCGTCTCGAGCATGCTGCGGGCCGCGCCGAGCTTGTCCCTCAGGCGCATCACATGGGTGTCGACGGTGCGGGTCTCGAGTGGGCTGGTGACCCCCCAGACGTCGGCCAGCAACTGCTCCCTGGTTTGAACTCTCCCCGCCTGGGCCATGAGCTGATTGAGGAGCTTGAACTCGAGCGCCGTCAGCTCGATCTCGTCGGGGCCGACGAAGGCGCGATGGGCCCCCAGATCCAGCCGGAGCAGGGCGAGCTTCAGCTGTTCGGTCGATTCCCTGATCGCCGCGCGGCGGAGAATGGCCTTGAGCCTCAAGACCAGCTCGCGGGGGCTGAAGGGCTTGGTGACGTAGTCATCGGCCCCGACCTCGAAGCCCTCGATGCGATCGGCCTCTTCTCCCCGCGCGGTCAGCATGACAATGGGCACGTTCCTGGTGCCAGGCTCGGCCCGAAGCCGACGGCAGACCTCTTTGCCCGAGATGTCTGGCAGCATGAGATCGAGCAGCACGATGTCAGGGACCCTCGCCTTGGCGAGCTCGAGCGCCTGCTCGCCAGTCAGAGCCACCGAGGTCTCCAGCCCCGCTTGCTGGAGATTGAACTCCACCAGGCTGGCGAGATCCGTTTCGTCGTCGACGATGAGGATGTGAGCCATACGGGCCTTTCACGTAGCGCTCCATGGAGGTGGGCAGGTGGCGCGCCGGTGACAAGTGGGTGACGAGGCCCCTTGGCCCGTCACTCCCCCGCGACAGCGTCGTCGGCTTCGTGCGGGCCGTGGTCCTCGGGCAGCGGGTCATCTTCGACGCTGGGAGGGTCGAGCTCATCGGGCACATGCGGGGTGACCGCCAGCGCGCTGGTGGTGAGCAGCTCGTCGGCGTCTTCGTCGAGCTGGGTCGACTGCCCGGGCGGGGGCATGAGCATCGGGGGGGGAGTGAGCAGCGGCGTCTTCGACAGCCCCAGCGCCCGGGTTCCCGCGAGGCTCATTGGCGGGGGTCTCAGGTACGGAGGCAACCCCGAGTGGCGGCGGGCGGCCTCGGCGAGGTGGGCGTGGTGGCGGTACCGCGCCTCGAGCATCTTGTGCACCAACAGCGGCGCTCCGGGCACCTTGCGCTCGGCCAGGGCCTGGGTCGTCTTGCGAACCTGGTAGCGCACTCGACGTATCTGCACCCGCCAGCCGCGAGGGGTCCAGGTGAAGAGGCCCCAGGCCGGCCTGAGGTCTCCGTCTCGGGGAATGCCCGCGGAGGCGACGTCGGCGACGACCATGCGCCCCACTCGCCGGCGGTAGGGGAAGTGCAGGTGCCCGAAGGCCACCGCGGCCGCGTCGACGTTGGCGAGGTACCGTCGAATGGTGGGCTCGTCGAGGGTCGGCTCGAGAGACTCCTCGAGGTTGCCCGGGTTGGCGTGGCAGACGAAGAGATCTTGCCCTCGGCGGGGCGAATAGCGCACCGAGAAGGCGAGGGTGGCCAGCGTGGCCAGCCGCTCGGCCCCCAGTTGCTCGCGGGTCCACTCGAGCAGCTCGGTCTTCCAGTGCTCTTTTTCCTGGTAGGCCCCGCTCAGGTAGATGTCAGCCAGGTAGGCATCGGTGTTCCCCATCAACAGGGCGTCGCAGCTCGCGGTGAGGAGGTCGACCGTCTCGGCCGGGTACGGGCCACGCAGGGCGAGATCGCCCGCGGCGACCACGAAGTCTGGCGATTGGCGCCTGATGTCATCGAGGACGGCTTCCGCGGCAGGCAAGTTGCCGTGGATATCCGCCAGAACTGCTACACGCATGCCAGGACTCTAGCCCTTGCCCACGGAATTCCCAGTGGCGTCGGCTGCTTCCAGTGAGGAGCGGCGCTCTCCCTCGGGCCTGGCCCCCTCAAAGTCGGCCGGCTGGGCCATCGGCAGGGTGACGACGAAGGTCGAGCCCAGCCCTGGGGCGCTCTCCACGCTCACGTCACCCTTCATCGCGGTGGCGAAGTGCTTGACGATGGAGAGGCCCAAGCCCGTGCCGCCCATGTCGCGGCTGCGGCCCTTGTCGACCCGGTAGAAGCGCTCGAAGAGCCGGGGGAGGTGCCGCTCCTCGATGCCCGGCCCGTCGTCCTTCACCTTCATCACCACTTCGTCGCCTTCGCGCTGGGCCGTCACCCACACTCGGCCTCCCGCGCGGGTGTACTTCACCGCGTTGTCGAGGAGGTTCAAGATGATCTGCTCCACCGCGCGTTGATCGCCCAGCACGAAGACGTCACCGGGCACCTGCACGTCGATGGTGACGCTGCGAGCCCGCGACTTGGGTCGCACCGCCTCGAGGGCCCGGTTGGCGGCGTCGTCGAGCTCCACCGGCTTCACCGCGAGCTGAATCTGCCGCGACTCCAAGCGGGAAATCTCGAGCAGATCCTCAACCAGCTCTGACAGGCGCTCTGATTGACGATGGATGATGTCGACCATCTTGTTGGCGGTCACCGGGTCGGAGATGGCGCCGGCCTTCAAGGTCTCGGCGTAGCCGCGAATGGCCGTGATGGGCGTGCGGAGCTCATGCGAGACGTTGGCGACGAAGTCCTTGCGGACCTTCTCGAGCCTCCGGAGGTCGGTCACGTCGAAGAACACCGCCGCGCTGCCACCCAGCTCGCGGCCCAAGGGTGACACGTGCACCGACAGCACGCGGGGCCTGAGGCCCTCGACGGACAGCTCGAGGCGGCTGGGGTGGTGCTCCTTGCAAGCACGGTCGACGGCCTCCTTGAGCTCCTCGCTGGGCAACACGTCATAGGCTCGCTGGCCGACCAGCTCACGGCCGGTGAACAGCAGCTCCTTGAGGGCGTCGTTGTGCTCCAGCACGGTGGCATCCTCCGAGGTGATCCACACCCCCTCGGCCATGCCGTCGATGACCGCCCGGAGCACCGAGAGCCGCCGCGACATTTCGCGGGCGCTGGCGGCGGTGTTCTGCACCTCACGGGCGAGCTTGGCCGGCTCCTCGTGGTGCTCGTCGTGGGGAGGCTCGGGCAACTGCCCTCGGGCCGCGGCCGCATAGGCGGCGACCTGGCGCCGGGCCTGGTGGCCGACTCTCCAGCCGGTGATGGCGGCGAAGATGGCGCTCGCCGCTCCGCCGATCACCGCGAGCCACAGGGAGAAATCGCTGAAGTACAGCACCGCCGCGACGCCCAGCGCCGACCAGGCAGCCCACAGCCACAGGGAACGAGACGACATGACGCGGTTGTACCTCGTTGGCCGACTTCGTCACGCCACGAGCTTGTAACCAACCCCCCTGATGGTCTCGATGATGTCGCCGGCCGGCCCCAGCTTCTCGCGGAGCCGCTTGATGTGCGTGTCGACCGTGCGGGTGGTGATGTCGGCGTCGATGCCCCAGACATCGGAGAGCAGGGTCTCGCGGGTCTGCACCCTGCCGGGGCGCTCGAGGAACGTCTTGAGCAGGCGAAACTCGAGCGCGGTGAGCACCACCGGCTGCCCGCCCACTCGCACCTCGTGCCGCAAGACGTCGAGGTTGATGTCACCTCGGCTGAGCTGCGCCGACGAGCCCGCCGGCTCGGTCGCCCGCCGGAGCACGTTCTTCACCCGGAGCAACAGCTCCTTCACCGAGAAGGGCTTGACGATGTAGTCCTCAGCGCCGAGCTCGAGGCCCTTGATGCGGTCAGACTCCTCGCCTCGCGCGGTGACGATGATGATCGGCACCCGACGGGTATCACCTTCTCTGATGAGCCGCGCCACCTCGCTCCCCGAGATATCGGGCAGCATGAGGTCGAGCAGCACCAGGTCAGGCTTGCTGATTCGAAATCGGGAGACGGCGGC
>PMBV01000260.1 GCA_003153055.1 Myxococcales bacterium | reverse complement strand
AGAGTTGGCGAAGCTCGGTCAAGACCCGCATGACGTCGGCCGAGTCGGCCTCGCTGCGGGCGTCTTCCTGCGCCTTGAGCCACCCGTCCTTCGACCACAGCTCGATCACCTTCACCATGCCCGCCCAGACCACGTCCCGCTCCAGCCTGGCGTGGCTGCGCAGCGTCGGCGGAATCAGCACCCGCCCCAGCTTGTCCAGCGACACCTCCTGGGCCCCGGCCACGTACAGCCGCAACAGGGACTTCACCCCGGGCTCCATGGGGTTCCGCCGAGCCAGGTTCGCCTCGAGCCGCTCCCACTCGGTCAGCCCGTAGCAGTGGAGACAGGGATCGAGCGCCGTGGTGACGATGAGNNTCGCCGGGAAGCTCGTTCGCCCCTTGCCGTCGATCTGGTGCTCGTAGAGGCCTCGAAACACTCGTAGCCACTCGCTCTCCACGGCTTTGCTGGTCCACTGCTCCCACCCGCCCCCGCTTCCTACCCCTCTTCCTACGCATTCTAACCGCCGCTTACCGTTTCTTGCCGCCCTTTACCACTCGCGAAAAATAGGGCTGAGGCTGAGAGGCGTCAAGAAAGGACGGCCAAATGGAAACTCCGGGCTATGCAATGAAGGAGGAGACCCGCGCCTCGTCCGTTGAGGTTGAAGTTGGGTGAAACAGGGGAGAGCGTCGTGAGCGCGCCAGTGAGGTTGAAGGTTTCGTACAAGAGCCCGGAGGCGCTGATGGGTGAGCTGACCCGCAGCGTCGGTCGGGGTGGAGTGCGGGTGGAGTCGCGCCGAGCGCTGCCGGTTGGAACGAAGTTCGTCTTCGAGCTGAAGTCGGCGGGAGTCAAAGACTCCGTCGAGATTCAGGGCACGGTGGCCAGCATCTCGGAGAGCGCTCCGGGCCGGTGGCTCCTGCACATTCGGTACGAGCAACCTCACAGCCGCGAGGGCCTCGACGCGGTGATCGGCCGAATTTTCGAGGGTGCGCGAGCCGATGTGAAGCGCCGTCACGCGCGAGTGCCGCTGCAGGTGCGGGCGGTCGAAGACAAGCCGCAGGGGCCGGTGTTTCGGCTCCGAGACATCTCGCGAGGCGGCGTGGGCATCGATGTCGAGGGCGGGCCGCTCCCGTCGTACATCGAGGTGGGCACGCCCTTCATGCTGCAGATGAAGCTCACCCAAGGTACACTGGCGGTGCACGGAGAGGTCGCCTGGGCAGTGACCTCGAAGCAAGACAGCTTTCCACCGCAGGTCGGCGTGCGCTTCACCCAGCTCTCGGCGGACATGCGGCGGCTCCTCGAGGAGCTGTTGGCGTTGAGGGCCATGCCCAGCCCCCCGTGGATCGCCCGATTGCGCTTCGGAGCCGAGGCCATGCCCAAGGCCGCGGCCGGCCGCTGACGGGCCCTTCACCGCCGCTGGTCAGCGGGCCGCCCCGTGGTATGCCACGTCGGCCATGACGAGCGCCCTCCTCCTTGCACTCCTCGCCGCACCCGATGGCGGAGCGCTCCTCTCCGGGCGATTCAAGATAGATGCCGGTCATGGTGAAGCGAAGAACAAGGAACGGCGGGCTGAGTACTGGGGCCATGTCAGGGCAGTGCGAAACTCCACTCTCCTCACCTGCGACCGGCTGGTGGAACACTACAGCGCGTCTGGCGATCCCGAGCGCATCATCGCCACCGGCAACGTGGTGGCAGTGGACGGCGAGCGCCAGGCCTGGGGCGACGACGCCGACTACGACTACCGCACCGGCGTTCTGGTGGTGCATGGCCACCCGAGGGGTCGGCAGGGCCAGCGCGAGGTGACCGGCGAGACCGTCACCTTCACCAGCGGGACCGACGAGATGCTCGTAACCAAGGCCCACACCGTCTCACCTGGTGACCGCGGCTCGGCGACGGTGGTGATCGACGCCGACACGCTCATGCTGATTCAGAGCAAGGCCAGCGCCACCTGGAAGGGCCACGTGCGAGCGACCCGAGGGCCCACGGTGATGACGTCGAAGGAGCTGGACGCCACCTGGGACCAGAGCGGCGCCATCACCCGCATGCTGGCCCGTGGCGGGGTCGAGGCCGTGGAGCCCACCCGTTGGGCCAAGGGCGAACGGGCTGACTTCGACGCGTTGAAGGGCGTCTTGGTGGTCACCGGGCGACCCGAGGCCCACCAGGGCAAGAACCACATGAAGGGCACCCGGGTGACGTTCTTCCCCGACCCCGAGCTCGTTCACGTCGAGAACGTCGAGACCATCATCGAGCAGGAGCCGAAGCGGAAATGACCTCTGAGCTCATCGCCACCGGCCTGACCAAGGCCTATCGAGGGCGCCGGGTGGTCGACGGCGTCTCCTTTCACGTGCGGGCTGGAGAGGTCGTCGGCCTCCTGGGGCCCAACGGCGCGGGGAAGACGACGTCCTTCTCGATGGTGGTCGGCCTGGTGCAGCCGCTCTCGGGGTCGGTTGCGCTCGACGGCCGCCAAATGAGCGGTCTTCCGATGCACTTGAGGGCGCGGGCCGGGCTGGGGTACCTGCCCCAGGAGCCGTCGATCTTCCGCAAGCTGACGGTGCGCCAGAACCTTCTGGCGGTCCTCGAGCTCAACCGCACCCTGCCCCGACCCCAGCAGCTGCAGCGGGCTGATGAGCTCCTCGCCGAGTTCAGATTGACCCGGGTCGCAGACTCCATGGGCGATTCGCTGTCGGGCGGCGAGCGGCGGCGAGCGGAGATCGCCCGATCGCTCATTCCCCAGCCTCGGTTCATGCTCTTCGACGAGCCCTTCGCTGGCGTCGACCCCATCACGGTCTCTGAGTTGCAAAATGAGATCAAGCGATTGAAGAACATGGGCTTGGGTATCCTGATCACCGATCACAACGTGCGTGACACGCTACGCATCTGCGATCGAGCGTCGATCATCGCCGCCGGCAAGATCCTCGAGGAGGGGACGCCAGATCAACTCGCCTCGTCGAAGAACGCCCGGGCGGTCTACCTCGGCGAGTCCTTCTCACTTGGTTGATTCCCACCATCAGCTGGCACGCCCTTCGCCTTCAAAAGAATTAGTCTTTCGCTTCAAATGGTTAGCCGTGAGCTCCGACTTCGTGAGTGACGGGAGCGGCTCAATCCGTTACCTTTGGCACACCTTTTGACTTGCGCCTGAAAGGGCGGAGGGGCCTCACGTCGCATGGGTATGGAGCTCAAGCAAAGCCTGAAAATGTCGCAGCAGCTGGTGATGACGCCCCAGCTGCAGCAGGCGATCAAGCTCCTCCAGCTGTCGCGGATGGAGCTGATCGAGCAGATCCGCGAAGAGATGGAGCAGAACCCGCTCCTCGAGACGCCCGACGACACGGTCGAGGGCGACATGGCCGACAAGGCCCCTGGGGAGGCCTCACTCGAAGCCGAGAACCTGGAGCGACCGGCCGACTACGAGGCAAGGGCTTCGGACAACGCCCAAGAGGTGAAGCCCGAGCAGGCCCCGCAAGAAATCGACTGGGACGCCTACCTCAACAGCTACCAGTTCAACGANNTGGAGGACTTGCCCTCCTTCGAGGCGAACCTGGTCAAGCGGGAGGATCTGGTCGATCACCTCCACGAGCAGTTCAGCGGCCAGGCCCTCAATGACGCCGAGCGGCGCATCGCCGAGCTCATCATCGGGAACCTCGACCAAGACGGGTACTTCAAGCTGGCCGACGTGACAGGTGACCCGCTCATCCGCCTGGCCAACGAGTGCGACGTTCCGATGGCCGTGGCCGAGCGCACCCTGAGGCGCATTCAGCAGCTCGACCCTAAGGGCTGTGGCTCGCGAGACCTCCAGGAGTGCCTGCTCATTCAGGCCCAGGCCCTCAGAGACCCGCACGCAGCCCTCCTGGGCACGATGCTCAAGCGGTACATGAAGCTCCTGGAGTCGAAGAACCTGCCTGCCATCGCCAGGGACCTCAAGGTGCCCCTGGAAGACGTGGTGGCGGCCACGCGCCTCTTGTCGAAGCTCGACCCCAAGCCGGGCCGCAA
>PMBV01000184.1 GCA_003153055.1 Myxococcales bacterium | reverse complement strand
AGTTGATGTCGCCGGTGAGCTCGGTGGAGTCCTGGTTCTTCTCGTCCTTCGGCTGGAAGGTGCCGATGCCGATGCGATCCTTCTCGGAGAAGGACATGCGGTGCACCCGAATGTGCTTGTACACCTCGGCCAGGTCTCCGCCGAACTTCGCCACCAACTGCTTGAAGACGAAGCGGCAGTGGGGGTTGAGCTCGCCCAGCTCGGGAATGTTGAAGCCCGAGTCCTGGGGGCACAGCTCGTTGAACAGCTGGGCCCTCAGCTCGAGGGGAATCAGCTTGAGGGGCTCCTCGTTCAAGGGCGACTTGATCCGGCCGTGCAGCGTCGAGCCGTCGGGCATCGACACCTTGTCGTCGAACACCCAGGTGTAGCTGTAGACGGCGCCCTCGGCCGACCGTGAATACTCTTCGATGCCGCGCTTGAGGAGCCGGGCGATGGTCGACTTCGAGCTGCCCACCGGGCCGTGCAGCAAGATGACTCGCTTCTCGGCGCCGTAGCCGTGGGCCGCCGCCTTGAAGACATTCACCAGCTTCATCAGCGGGACGTCGAGGCCGAAGACGGCGTCCTGGCCGCCGTTCCGCTCGTCGCTGAAGAAGTGATAGCGGACCAACCGCTTCTTGTTGTCGACGTACTCCGTCTTTCCGTGACTCAAGATCATGTCGTACACGCGCTGGTACGCGGTACGGGTCACCCGTGGATTCTTCCGGACGATCTCGAGGTACTCGTCGAAGCTGCCCTCCCAGTTGAGAGAAGCGAACTCCGTCTTGTCCTGGAGGGCGGCGATCTTCTGCGACCAGCTCGTGGTGCTCATTCGAATGGGTTCCCTTGGGGTAGACCTTCGCTTGCCCGCCGCGGGATGAGACCGCGGGCCACGGGCGAACACGGGACCGATGCTACACGAGGCCAGTGCCGAGTGGCACGGGGGGGCCGGGCTCGACCCAGACCGCTCCGCCAGCTCCCGTGCGGCGCGGCCCCTTGAGCTCGACCTGTCATCGAGACGTCGCAATCCCTCACGACGCGTCGCGTTTCGACAGCTCGACCTCTTGCTGTAGGTAACGCGAGTGCCTCGGGCTCGCAGCCAATTCACTGGGATTGGCACTCCTCGATGGTGGTCCATTGGCTCGCGAGGAGACTCCCGCGATCCGGTGAGCCTTGCATCCGTCACGCCAACCACTCAGCATGCCGCGCCCGTGCGGAAGACAATCACTCTGCTCCTCGTGCTCAGCTGCGCTCCACGCCCCCACACCGCGGTCGATGGGGGTGCGGAGGCGCCCGTCGCCGTGGCGGACGCAGGTTGGAGGCTGACGCCGGTGGCCCTCGACGCCTGGCTCGGCTGGCAGGTCGCGATGGCGGGGCAGAAGAGCGTGGCCGACGGTGGGCTTCCTCGACTCCTGGCCATGCGCCGGGCTCGCTTCGAGGCCCAGCGCCTCGCCGATGCCGGGCTCACGTTCGACGAGGTCGATCGCATCGAGGCCATCGTGGCGGTGGCGGTGACGGAGTGGAATCTCGAGCGGCTCGCCGGGGCAGGGGAGCGCAGCCGCTTCAACGCGGCGTTGGTGGGGCTCTCCGAGGCGCAGCGGGCGCAAGCCGAGGCGGCCTTGGGCGGCTCATCGACGAGGTCGAACCCCGCCTTGCTCGAGGCGCGCTTCGGGGCCGAGACCGTGCGGGTGCTCGAGACTCGCGAGGTCGAGCTCACCCGCGCCTGGGACGCGCTCACCGAGGCGAAGGGAGAGGGTCGATGAGGGCTCGGTCGGCGTTTTACACCAGTCACCTTGCGGCTGTCGTCTTCGGCTGATGTCAACCGCGGGTGATGGTTGACCTCCTTCAGATGCCACCAACATCTTGGAATCAGGTCGGGCGCCGTTCTTGCTTCGCGGGTCGGGCCATGAATCTCACGTTCATCAACTCGCCTGCGAAGCTCCTGTATCTCGCCGAAGAGACCGACGCTTTCTCGACGGCCTGGGCGCGCTTTCGGGAGCGCGACGCGGAGCTCCTCGTGGTTCGACGTCGAGATGGCGAGCTCGCCGGCTTGGGGGCCGACCAGCTTCAAGCGTTGTTGCCCTTGGCTTTGGCGAGCACGGTCGGAAGTTTGGCGCTCAAGCACCTCGCCGTGCTGTCCCACCGAGCGACATTGGCGGAGATCCTCGCCGAGCTCAGCCGTGGTGCCGAGGGCGTGGTGCTCACCGAGGGCCCCAAGGTCGTCTCGGTCGTTCTGCGGCCGAGCTCGAGGGTCGTCGGGGCCCCAGTGAGTGGAAGCGAAACCCCAGGAGGTTCTCTCCAATGACGCAGGTGCGCCTCTGAGTGGCCACGTGAGGCAACCCGGGTGGTGCTCCTGAGACCAAGCCGAGCGGGCAGCAGTCCTTCACGGGCCGAAGCCTGAGGTGCTCGCCGCTGGACTTCGTTACAGTCGCGACCGACCGATGCGCGGCGTGGCCCTCATTCTCCTCGTGGCGACGAGCGGCGCGGCTGAGGAGCCGTCGCTGCCCTCGCGCCCACCCACGGCCCCCACCGCCGAGGCGACGCGGGTGGCGGCCGAGTACTTCGTGCAGAAGGCCGGAGTGACCTGGGTGTACCAGCTCGAGAAGACCAAGGGCCGAGTGACCATCACCGACATCTCGGACTGGCGCTCGCGGGTGTCGTTCTCGCTGGGGAGGCGGGTCGGCACCACCACCTGGAGGCTCAAGGACGGCGCCTGGCTCGAACGCTCGGCTGCGCGCGGCGATGCCGAGGCGGTGGTGTTGCCGCCCACCATGTCCTTCGGCACGCGGTGGCGAGCTACGGCGTCGATCGAGCGCGGTGGAGGGCGCCCCGCCCAGTACGAGGTGATGGCGCTGGAGGCGACGGTAGACTTGCCAAATGGCCAGTCGGCGGAGCAGTGCCTGGCGGTGCTCGAGACCGAGCTCGACGGGTCCGAGCCTTACACGCACTTCTATGCCCCCAACATCGGCAAGGTGGCGGTGCAGGGGCCGTCTGGGTGGCTCTACCGTTTGGTCGAATTCCACGCCGCCTCGAGGCACAGCGAGTGAGGCGGTGGCTCTTGGGGTGGGCGGCCTGGGCGATCGCTTCGAGCGGCTGCGGTGCGATGCATGAGTCGGTGATTCGGCAGCGGTTGCTCGAGACCCGGTTCTCGCTCGCCGAGGTGCCGAGGCCGCTGGTGGAGGTCGATGAGCTGCTTCAGGAGCTGCCGCGGAGGGGCTCGGTCGCGGGGTGCGAGGAGCTGTGCCTCGAGTCGGCCCGTGTGAAGGACGATGGAGCTCGGGTGTACTGCGTGGCCAGGGGGCGCGACGAGGCGTGTGTGGCCGCTCGCGAGGTCGACGGTGCGACGCGCTTCTCGTCCGAGCAGCCGTTGGCTCTGCCTCCGGGGCTGGTCGCTCAGCTCTGGGCTCTGGTCGACGCTCCTGGCGCGGGGCTCGCCCAGGCGGCCGATGACGCCGATGTCCCCGAGCTGGCCGAGCAGGAGGCCCAGCGTTTCACGCCTCGGCTCAGCTTCGTCGCGGGCGCGCGCACGGCCACCGTCGCGAGCCCCGGCGCCCCCAGCTTCGCCGTCGGGGGCCAGCTCGGGCTTCGTTACTGGGCCAGCCTCTACGTGGTGCCCGGTGTGGCCGTCGAAGTCGAGAACGTCCTCCAGCAGGCCCGGTCGTTCGTGACGGCCGCGCTCCAGGGACGCGTCGAGCTGACCCTGTGGGCGTCGGAGAATCGGTGGTTCCTCAATCTCCCCGGAGTGAGCTTCCTCATGGCGGCCATGCCGGTGCTGGGCTTCGGTCACAGCGTCGCCATCGGGGGCCGTGCCCTCATCGGCGCGCACCTCACCCATCTGGGCCGCTACCCCACGCCGTTCTTCTTCGAGGTCGGCTTCCAGGTGCTGACGGTCGATGGCCTCGACGCCTCGGGATTCAGGGTCGGGGTGGGCGTCGGGCTCTGAAACGAGGGAGGATGCGCTGGTGCTGTCACTCGCTTCCATCAGCTGGGATACCTGGGGCCTCGTCGCCATCGGCGCGCTGGTCACCGGGCTGTGGTTGTTCTTTCGGCGCAGCTTCCCGGAGGATCCTCCGAAGCGCTAGCCCTCGCGCACCAGCGCCCTCTCGGTGCTCGTGAAGGTTCGAGGTTGCACGCTCTCTCGAGGGCCAAACCCCAACTTCGCGTAGAACGGCTGGGCGTCCTTCGTCGACAGCAGGAGCAGGAGCAGGAGCGCGGTCCGGGAGGGGACTCCCGGATGTAACCATTGGTACTGTTGCTGGCGACCCCTGCCCGACATGTCCGCTTCCGCCGCGGCCCAAGGTGACGACCCTGGGGCCAATGGCTCGAGGTGGAGGGGCTGGTCGGTGGAGGCGCGGAGGAGGGCACCCGCCCGCCCGCGTCCCCTTTGGGCGGCGCCGTTTGTGGTTGATGGCGACGCCGAGGGATGATCTCAAGGTCCCATGTCGCTTGGCCGCGCGCCGACCCAAGGGGATGTGCTCTAGCCTCGTCCCTCCGCCAACCGTGAGAGCGCCTCGCCGGTGACTCGGCAGACCCGCCAGTCGGGGAGCACCTGGGCCCCGAGCCCCTCGTAGAATCGAATGGCGGGGGTGTTCCAGTCGAGCACCGTCCACTCGAAGCGGCCGCAACCTCGTGCCACCGCGACGCCGGCCAGGTACCGGAGCAGCGCCTTCCCATAGCCGCGGCCCCGCGACGAGGGGAGCACGAAGAGATCCTCGAGGTAGATGCCCCGACGCCCGAGGAACGTGGAGTAGTTGTGGAACCAGAGCGCGAAACCCACCACCTTGAACCCCTCCCACGCCAGGGCGGCCTCGATGACCGGGCGCTCCCCGAAGAGCTCGGCCTCGAGCATCGCGCTGGTGGCCACCATCTGGTTCCCGAGCTTCTCGTACTCGGCCAGGCCGTTGATGAGCTCGATGACCTTGGGGCAGTCTTCCCGTCGGGCCGGGCGAATTTCGAGGGGCTGTGGCATGGCGTGATTCTACTCCTCACCAGCGGTCAGGCCCCACTCCTTGAGGCGCTTGAACAGGGTCGACCGCGCGACCCCGAGCTCCCGCGCCACCCGCTCGCGATTGTTTCCGTACTTCCTCAGGGCCGCCTCGATGATGGCGCGCTCGCCCCGGTGGAGCATCTGCTCCAAGGTGAGCCCGCTCACCAGCTCGAAGGCCGCTCCCTGTGGCGCGGAGGCCGAGCCATTGGCGGGCCGGGCGTCGAAGGAGAGATCGGCCTCGTCGATGTTGATGCCTTTGCGCAGCAGGAGCGCCCGGTGAATGACGTTGCGCAGCTCTCGAACGTTGCCGGGCCAGGGGTAATCTTCCAGCTGGGCCTTGGCCGCCTCGGTCAGGCTCACCGATTGGCCTCGAGGCGCGAAGGCGCGCAGGAAGTGCTCGGCCAAGGGGAGAATGTCGGCTCGCCGCCCTCGCAGCGGGGCCAGGTTCAACGGCACGACGCAGAGGCGGTAGTAGAGATCCTCCCTGAACTTGCCGTCTCGACAGGCCGCGAGGAGATCGCGGTTGGTCGCCGCCACGATGCGCACGTCGACCGTCATCGGTCTGGCGGCGCCGACCCGTTTGATCTCCCCCGACTCCAAGGCGCGGAGGAGCTTCGCCTGCAGATCGAGGGGCAGCTCGCCGATCTCGTCGAGGAACAGGGTGCCGCTGGCGGCCTCCTCGAAGGCTCCCTTGCGGGCCGTTATCGCCCCGGTGAAGGCCCCCTTCTCGTGGCCGAAGAGCTCGCTCTCGATGAGCTCCTTCGAGATGGCGGCGCAGTTGACCGGAATGAACGCCGCCTCGGAGCGGCTGGAGCGAAGGTGAATGGCCTTGGCCACCAGCTCCTTGCCGGTGCCCGACTCGCCCAGCACGGTCACCGCGGCCGACGACGGAGCGACCCGGTTGATCATCTCGGCGAGCTGCTTCACCGAAGGGTCGTTGCCGATGATGCCGTAGGCGGCCGCCGGGCCGGCGTCCTTCACGGCGCTCGAGACCGGCTCGATGGACACCTCGTGCTCGCCCACTCGCAGCGGCGTGTGGAAGGGGACCTCGGCCTCGAAGACCCGCACCGGGCCGAGCCAGGTGCCGTTGGTGGAGTGCTGATCGAGCACCAGGAACCGGTTGCCCTGGCGGGTCACCTTGAGGTGCCGCCCAGAGATGAAGCGATGGCCCACCACCAGGTCGTTGCCTGGGTCTTTGCCCAGAGTGAAGCTCTCGCCCTGGAGCCGGTGCACCGAGTCGCCCGACGCCGATCGCACCCGCACCTGCGCCGTCACCCGTACACCGTCGCCGTCGCTGGCGTCGGGCCGGGCCACCAGCTCGGTCAACTGGCCGATATGGGTCGCGTCGTCGCGGTTCTCGCCCCGCTGTCGATACACGGCTCTCCACTGGCCCAGAGCGAGGTCCATGCCGTCGTCGACCTCGCCTTCCTGACGGCGGGTGCCGGCGACCAGCGCGCCTTTGCCCGAGAGATCCTGGAAGAAGCAGCGATCGCCCTCGAGCCACAAGCCGACGTGCTGTCGCGACACCTCGGGGTCGGGAATCACCACGTCGCAGCGCTCTCCTCGACCGAGGATGACCCGCTCCATTCCCATCGCCAGCCGAAGGACCTCTTCTCCCCGTCGGAAGAACACCAGCTCAGGCATCGACCAGACGTAGCACGGCCGGCTGTACTGCCCAAGCTCGCGATGTCTCGCCAGCAGACCGCGTCAGCGGAATTGGGGGCGGCCCACGAAGCCGGTGAGCCGGCCGAGGCGCCAGGCCGGGTCCTTCGGGTCGGCGCCCACCATCGAGAGCGCGCTGCCGAGGAGCCCCAGGCGCTTCTGGAACTCGGGATCGGGCTTGAACCGAACCTCGAGGTTGGGCTCGCTGTACTCCAGCCGCTTGCCGAGCTTCATGGTGCCCGAGATGTTGGCTTCGAGATCGGCGCTCTTGGCCTGGAAGTTTTCCACCGTCGCCGTGCCCTTGTCGATCTTCACCTTGGCGCTGAGGTTGCCCAGGACGATCTTGGGCAAATCGAGCGGCGTCGGATCCGCCCCGAACTGGGGAATGGTCACCGACATGTTCCCTCCGTTGATCGCCAGGTCCTTCGTCTCGAGGGTGAAGGCTCCCGAGGCTTGGCTCAGGTCGGGCTCGGCCGCGGCGCCTGCCCCGGCTCTGGGCAGCGAGAGATCGAGGTGGGCCTCGAGGGTGCCCGCGAAGTCGATGCCCGAGAAGCCTTTCATGTTGCCCTTGGAGAGATCGAGCCCTTCGGCGTCGACCTTGAATCGCGTGCTGGTCAGCCCCGAGAGGGTGGTGGTGACCGAGCCTCCCAGCGCGCGGACCTTGAGGCTCACCCCAGGGGGAAACAGCGAGGGCCCGATGGACACCGAGTCGATGCGCAACGCCTCGGGTGGTGGCTCGCTGTCGGCCTTCTTGGCGACTTGGAGCTCCGAGGCCCCCAGGCTGAGCAGCCCGGGCCCCAGCGAGGCGATGCGGAGGAAGTACCCTGCCTGGTCGGCCTCCTGTCGGGCCCGCTCCTTCAAGGCCTCGTAGGGGAAGGTGAGGAAGAAGCCCGCCACCAGCGAGAACAGGGTGAAGGCCAGGTAGCCGAGGATGAGGGGGAGCCGTCGCTTCTTGGTCTCGGGCATGGGTCGGCTCACTTGAGGTGGTAGGTGGCGATGGTGAGCCAGGCGGTGACGGTCTCGTTCTGAACCCGGGGCTCGAGGCGCAGGTACTTCACCTTGACGATGCCCGGGCCTGCCTCGATGGCCGAGATGAAGTCGACCAGGCGATTCAACTTCACGTCGGTGAGGGTGACCTCGACGGCGCTCTCGGTGATTTTGGTGTTCTCGAGCGCGGCGTCGGGCCGGGGGTTGATGGACGGCAGCTCGAGGCCCGTCTTCTTGGACTTCTCCTCGAGGAAGCTGATGAGCCGCACGTTCGACGTCGCGAGCTGGCGCTCGAGGCTCTCTTGAATGGCCTTCTGGGCCCCGAAGCCCGCGGCCAACACGTGAACCTCCTCGAGCTTGGCGATCTTCTCTTGGGTGCGGCGGCGAATAGCGTTGGCCTTGTTCGAGAACCCGAACAACACCATGAACACGGCGAAAAAGAGCAGGGTGAGGCCCGCCGCCACCACCATGCGCCGCTCCCGCTGGGAGAGGGTGGTGAAGGACGCCGAGACCGAGGCCTGGAGATTGGCGATGGCTGACATGCGTTACCCCTGAGGTGCCGGGCTCTCGTCCGGACACTCGACTTGAACCTCGAGACGGAAGGAGACCTTGGAGCCGCCCTTCGACTTCTCGACCTTGCCCTCTTTGATGTCCTTGAAGCACCG
Organism: Myxococcales bacterium; assembly: GCA_003153055.1. The sequence goes on along the minus strand of PMBV01000184.1, from coordinate 16,772 downwards.
GTACTGCTTGAGCGCGGTGATGAGGTCTTCCATATCCTTCGACTCGGTGGCCTCGCAGCGCACGCTGATGCGGTCCATGTCGACGATGATCTGATCCATCGTGAGCTTCATGTCGGGGGGAATGCGCTGGCTGAGCTCGGCCAGGAGCGACGCGGCCGAGCGCTTGGGAATGCCCGCCGCCGGGCTCTCCTGCCCCTTGAGGAGCGCCAGGGCGATGGTGGGGTCTTTCTCGCACTTGCCGAGCACCCGCTGGGTCGCCTCGCAGAACAGCGCGTCGACCTGCTTGTCTCGCCGCTCGAGCACGGCGTTCTTCACGATGCCGCCGGCCACCATCAACACGAAGAGGATCGACGCGTAGGCCGCCAGCCGGCCGAGCCGCTCGGTCATGAAGTCGAAGTCGCTCTTGAACGCGTACTCCCCGCGCCGGAGGTTGAAGCGGGGCGCCTTGGCTCCGGTGGCGTGGCCCCTCAGCGCCAGGGCGATGGCTTGGGCGGCCTCGTAGCGGCCCTCGCCGGTCACCTCACGGGTCTCCTTGGGGAGCTCGAGGAGCTGGGTGGGAATGCCGAGGTCTTGCTCGAGTTGCCCGGCGAGCCCCCGGAGCTTGGCCGTGCCTCCACAGAGGAGCACCCTGGCGATGGGGTGATGCGCCTTGGCGGTGTACGACTTGAGCGTCGGCCGCAGCTCTCGCAGCACCGGCTGGAGCGCCCGAAGGAAGGCCCCCGCGGCGCGTTCGGCGTCGGGACCGACGACTTCGGTGCCCACCGCGCCATGGGTCTCTTTCCACGAAGCCGCGTCGGCCAGGGAGATCTTGAACTCCTGCGAGAGGGCTCGGGTCAGCGCCTCGCCGCCGCCGGTGAAGGTGCGGGCCGTCTCCACCGCGCCTCCCGGGCGGCCGATGGCCACCGAGACCCGCTCATGGCCGAGATCGACGATGGCCACCGCGCCGTCGTCGTGCTCCGCGCCTCCTGCCTCGGGGAGCACGCTCTGGTAGACCAGCCCCGGGTGGGTGACGATGCGGGGGTCGATCTTCACGCCCTTGAGCAGCTCGAGCACCGAGGCGAGCTCCTTCTTCTTCACCACGCCGACCACCAGCTGGGTCCCCGAGTCGTCGGAGTGAGCCACCTGGTAGTCGTAGACCGCGGTCTCGAGATCGTACGGCAGCTGCCCTTCCACCTCGAAAGCCAAGGTCGACTCGACCTTCTTGGGGTCGTTGAAGGGCAGGAAGATCGAGTGCGTCGCCAGCGCCACGCCGGGGAGCGCGGTCACCACCGTGTCGGCCCACAAGGGGAGCTGCTGGGCGAGCGCCTCGAGTGCGCTGGAGAGCCGGGCGAGCCGGTCTCCCTCGGTGGGGGTGGGCACGGTCACGTAGGACTTCAAGGTGAAGCCCCGCAGCGAGGTCTCGATGAGCGCTGCCTTGACGCTGTGGCTCCCGAGATCGAGGCCGAGGATCTTGGCCATGGGTCAGTCTTCCTTCCAATACACGAGCCGCCCCAGCGCGTCGTCGAGGCGGATGACGGCGGTGATGGTGCGGGTGACGTCTCCCGCCTGGCCAGTGACGGCGACGCGGTAGGTGGTGCTCTTGTCGCCGATGAAGCGCTGGTTCTGAATGTTGTTGATGATGGTGCTGTTCACCGGCACCCCCGCCGCCGCGACGATGTTGACGAAGTCGAGGGCTGACATGCCGAAGAGGGCGAACATCCGCGCCGCGCGGATTTTCTTGATCAGCGTGTCGATGAAGATCGGGTCGCCGAGCCTGGGGTCTGGCTTGGCGGGGTCGGCGACGGTGCGAATGGCGAGCTCGAGCAGCACCGGGTCGTCGGTGTTGATGTTGAGCTTCGAGTTGACGTCTGGGTAGACGGTGAGGCGGTCTCCGAAGGCGGCCATGAAGCGATCATTGATGCCGTGCACCAGGTACAGCTCGTCGAGGCTGTCGAAGCGGGCGTTCTTCGCGCGGTACGATGGGTCGTACTTCACGTAGTCACCGTTCTCGTCCGAGAAGCCCTTGACGAAGGGCTCGCCCTGGCCGGTCAGGTTCAACTGGCTCCCGGTCTCGTCTTCGTCGACCCAATCGCGCAGGCTGATGATGATCTCGTTGGGCGTCACCTTGACCCGGTTGGAGTCCTCCTTTTCGAAGAGGAACTCGTACTTCTTGTCCGACAGGGTGGTGAGCAGTTGAGACAGGAGCACCTGAGCCGAGAGCTGCGGCGCGTCGAGCTTGTTCAGGTTGATGCGCTCTTCTTCATCGGTGATGACGGTGTCGAAGCAGCCGGTGAACGACCCGAAGCGCCGCTGCTGAACGCCCTTGGCGAGCTCCGGGTTCTCTTCATCGAACTCGAACTTCTTGTTCCTCGACGGGGCGCCGATGGGTGGGGCCTTGGCGTCGACCTCGGGCACCATCTGGGCCAGCATGTGACAGTCGATCTTCGCCATGCGCCAGAGCTGAATGCTCATCGAGGTGGGAGCCGCGCCGGCCGCGCCCAGGAGCCCGGCAGCCCCGGAGGCACCCGCGGCTCCACCCAAGAGGCCCGAGAGGGCACCGCCCGCGCCACCGCTCAATTGCTGGAGCAACCCGCCCAGGTTGGGGAGCTGGATGGCGTCGAGCTGCTTCTGGAACCGCAGCATCAGGCGCGAGAGGCCGATGCCCGAGCTGGCGAGGAAGTGGGCCCGCAGCTCGTCGCGCTGATTGGTGGCCAGGCGAAGCTCGACCGAGGAGTTGTAGGACGACTCCATCGCCACCAGCATCAGCACCGCGAGCCCGACCACCACCAGGAGCATGGCCACCCCTCGCTCGCCCCGCCTTTGGCCGGGCCGGGCACCGGCGTGTCGCATGGGTCGCCGGGCGCTCACTGGAACCTCGGGAATTCGGTGTTCAGCATGAGGCGCGTCTGGGTCGTGTAGCGGACGTCTTTGCCGCTCTCGTCGATGGCGTAGAGGGAGATCTTCACCCGGCTGGGGAGAATGGATTTGCGGTCGGCCCGGCGCGTGTCCCACTCGTCTTCCCACTGCTTTCGCTCGGAGTTCCAGTACTGGAACTCGATCTTCCTCGCGCCCTCGAACAGCGTGTCCTCGGTGCCGCCTCGATCCATGCGCTCTTCGAGCACCGCCTTCTCGCGGCGAACGAGATCGCTGCGACCCTTGGCCTTGGGGTCGGGCGAAGACTTCACCTGGTACTCCACCACCATCTGGTCCGACTCCTTGGCGTCGGCGTACAGCCGCTGGTGAGACATCGAGGTGAAGAGCAGCTTGTCCTTGGCTCCCACGAAGTTGGTGGGCCGATCGAAGGCGTCGCGGTAGCGCTTGGAGTCGTAGCGGTCACTGACGTAGGCCGCGCCGATCTCCCGCTCCATGCGGCTCATGGCGACGCGCAGCATGCGGTACCGCTCGGCCTGAGACTCGACGATGTCCTTGTTGACGATGGTGGTGTTGAAGCTGACGCCGATGATGGCCCCGATGAAGGCCGTGATGGCGATGGCGATCATCACCTCGACCAGCGTGAAGCCACGGGCTCTCATCGGATGCCTCCCGCGGCTTTGGGCAACAGGCTGTTGAGGTTGCCCGGGAGGTTGCCCATGCCCGTGGGGTTCAAGGTCGAGGCCGCTCGCTGGGCCGCCGTCTGCAGCAGCGTCCCGTCGCTGTCGCACATGCCCGCGCCAGTGGGGCAGGGCGACGGCTGTCGGGCCGGCGTGCCGTCGGGGCGAACGTAGGAGTCGGAGCCGCTGCCCAGCCCGGCCGCGGCCATCGCGCCGCCGTTGCGGTCACTCCCCGGGCCGAGCGACACCACGTGCGTCACCAGATCGAGGCTCTCGGTGAGGCGCCCTTCTTTCCAGCTCACGGTGAGGTGAACCTCGCGCACCGACTTCTGGAGTTGGTCCACCATCTGGGTGAACTGCTGCGAGGCGATGCCGGCCATGGGGCCCATCGCTCCCAACAAGGCATTGGGGTCGTTCTGGCCCGAGGAGGACTTGCTCGCCGACCCGGGGGAGGGCGGTTTGCCCGAGGTGCCGAACAAGCCCGAGAGCAGGCCACCGGGGCCGTCTTTGCCGGTGCCCAGGGGCAGGTTCAGCAGCGCGCTGAAGAGCTGCTCGGGGCTCAGCCCGTTGGCCTTGGGGGCGATCACCTTGGAGCGCCACTTGAACGACGGCCAGCCGTCTTCGCCGAAGTCGCCCGAGTCTTCCTCGTCGTCGACGGTGAGCCCTTGGTCGTACAGCTTCTGCTCGAGGTCGATCATCTTCGAGCGGGCCAGCAGCGTCGCCACGGTGAGCTTCTTGGCGTAGACGTGCTTGGCCACCGACTGGGCGTTGACCTCGAGGATCGACACCAGCGCCACCCCGAGGATGGCCAGGGCCACCACCACCTCGAGCAAGGTGAAGCCGCGGCGGCTCATGACCTGGGCACCTCGAGGTCTTCGTTGTGAATGACCGTCTTCCCGGTGAGCGACGCGATGGTGAGTGTCCAGGTGTTCTTGCCCTGACGCACCCACACCTGGGCCTTCTCGGTGAAGCCCTGGGGAAAGAAGTAGAGGTAGGCCGCGCCGGTCTTCACTGGTTGCCGCTGCTTCGAGGTCCACACCTCGAGGCGCACGTTCGACGGCAGCGTGTGGGTGACCACGTCTTCGCTCGAGAAGTCGGAGAACTTCGCCGCCGCCTCCACCCGGGCCTTCTCGCGGGCTTGCAGCTCTTGCACCGACGGCGCCTCGTCGCGATCGAGTCGGCGAAAACGGGCGTCGTCGTCGACGGCGTTCTTCTTCCTCTCCTTCGAGTTGGCCGCCTTGAGCTCGTCGTCACGCTTGGACGCCGCGGTGACGCCACCCTTGGCGCACTCGGCTCGCCAGGACACCGAGCCACTTTCGTCGCGGACCTCGGGGAGCTCGAAGACGAGCCGGCAGGTGCGACCCGAGAGCGCCGCCGTGTCGTAGAGCGAACGGATGGTGCCGGCCAGCTCGGCCGAGGACTCCTTGGCCTTGGTGCCGGTGAGGGCCCCGACGCCCACGACCGAGGCGGCGAACAGCATCACGATGATGGCGAGCGTCACGCTGATCTCGATGAGCGTGAGGCCTCGTGGGCCCCGGCGCCTCGCGCCCACGGCTCCGCCACCCACTCGCTCGAGGGTGACGGTGCGTGGGGCGAAGCCGGTGTCATCGAGGCGGAGCATGGTCACTTCCTCGGCGAGGCGCCGATCTCCTTCGAGTTCAGGTCGGCGTCGTCTTCGGTGCCTCCGGGGGTGCCGTCTTTGCCGTACGAGATGACCACCGGCTTGCCGGTCTCGAGCACGTAGACGAACTCGTGGTCCCACGGGTCGACCGGCATCTTCTCGAGGATCTGCGCGTCGACCAGCGCCTTCAACCCCGCGCCGGTGTCCGGGTAGTTGCCCTTCTTGGCGTAGTAGGTCTTGAGTGCGATTTGAATGTTCTGAATGTCCATCTTGGCGCGGTCGACCTTGGCCGCGTTGAGCTGGGGAATGACGGCGACGCCGACGGCCGCCATCAACAGCGAGAGAATGGTGATGACGACGATGATCTCGATGAGCGTCATGCCGCGAGGGCGTCGTCGACGGGTACTACGGGGAGCGGAGATCATGATCTTTCCTTTCGTCATACGAGCAAGCCAACCGCGACGGCGATGAGCGACGCGGCGAGGAGCAGGAGCCCGACGGCGACCCCTCGTTGAACGAGGTGGTCTGGCTCGCGATTCCCGGGAAGCGTCTTTCCAGACATCAGTGCACCATCGAGTTCATCTGGAGGATCGGCATCATGATGGACATGGCCACGAAGGCGATGACGATGCCCATCACGACGATCACCATCGGTTCGAGCAGGGCGGTGAGGGCGCCGATGCGCACGTCGACCGCGGCCTCGTAGCTCTGGGCCAGGTTGAGCAGCATGTCTTCGAGCTGGCCCGAGCGCTCTCCGATGGCCACCATGTGAAAGACGAGGGGCGGAAACTCGCCCGACTTCTTGAGCGGGCTGGCGATGCTCTCGCCCTCGCGGATCGCGTCGCGGGCCGTGTCGATGACCGCCGACATCACGGTGTTGGTGATGACGTTTTTCACGATGTCGAGCGCCGAGAGGAGCGGCACGCCCGACTTGAGCAGCGTCGAGAGGGTGCGGGCGAAGCGGGCCACCGCGAGCTGCCGGGTGAGGTTGCCGAAGACGGGCAGCTTGAGGACGATGGCGTCCCACTGAGGTTTGCCCTTGGTCGAGCGGGTCCACGCCCCGAAGGCGAGCACCGAGCCCACGGCCCCGGGAATGATGAGGAACCAGAAGTCTTGCAGCATGTTCGACGTGAAGATGAGGAGCCGGGTGGTCCACGGCAGCACGACCTTCATGTCGGTGAAGATCTTGGTCACCTTGGGCACCACCACCGTCATCAGCATGAAGAGCACTCCGCCGCCGATGACCATCATGATGGCGGGGTAGATCATCGTGCCGATGATCTTCTGTCGCAGCTTGGCCTGACCCTCGGTGAACTCGGCCAATCGCACCAGCACCGCGTCGAGGGCGCCCGAGCTCTCGCCGGCGCGGATCATGTTGATGTACAGGGCTCCGAAGATCTTCAGGTGGGCGTGGAGCGCGTCGGCCAGCGACCGGCCCTCATTGACGTTCTGCTTCACGTCAGACAAGACGCGCTTGAGCTGCTCCTTCTCGACCTGGTCCACCATCGCCGCCAAGGCCTCGATGAGCGACACTCCGGCGCCCAGCAGGGTGGCGAGCTGCCGCGTCATCACCGCTACGTCTTCGGCGTTGACCCGGCCTCGGCCCAGCCGTCGGAGGTTGATGTCACCCGACAGGCCGCCCTGGGCCTTCGGCGTCTTGCCCGCCCCTTTGAGCGAGCCGTCGGCCTCCCCCACCACGTCGGTGAGGAACACGCCGTCTTTGCGCAAGAGGAGGCGCAGCGACTTGGGGGAGTCGGCCTCCTTCATGCCGGTGATGGTTTTGCCGGCGGCGTTGAGCCCTTTGTACTCGAAGACGGCCATGGTGACTTAGAGGTCCTCCTGGGTGACCGACAACACCTCGGCGATGGTCGTCTGTCCCTGCGCGACCTTGAGGGCCCCGTCGTCGAGCAGTGAAAGCATGCCCTTTTCCATCGCCTTCTTCTTGATGGTGCCGGAGTCGACGTTCTTGAGGACGAGCTGGCGCACGTCGTCGTCGATGACGAGCAGCTCGTACACGCCGGTGCGGCCCCGGTAGCCCGAGCGCGAGCACGAGGGGCAGCCCTTGGCGCGGTACACGCCGGTGCCACCCAAGGCCTGGAAGCGGGCGCGGCTCATGCCGAGCTTGGAGATCTCCTCGTCGGTGGGCAGGTAGAGCTCGCGGCAGTCCATGCACACTCGGCGCACCAGGCGCTGGGCCAGCACGGCCATGAGCGAGCTGGCGACCAGGAACGGCTCGACGCCCATCTCGACCAGTCGGGTGACCGCGCCCGAGGAGTCGTTGGTGTGCACCGTGGAGAAGACCAAGTGGCCGGTGAGCGACGCCTCGATGGCGATCTGCGCCGTCTCCTTGTCGCGAATCTCACCGACCATGATGATGTCGGGGTCTTGGCGGAGGAAGCTGCGCAGCCCCGACGCGAAGGTGAGGCCGATCTTCGGGCTGATGGGCATCTGGTTGATGCCCTTGAGCTGGTACTCCACCGGATCTTCGACGGTGAGGATCTTCACCTCGGGGGTGTTGATGCGGGTGAGGGCCCCGTAGAGGGTGGTGGTCTTGCCCGAGCCGGTCGGGCCAGTCACCAGCACGATGCCGTGGCTGCGCCGAATGAGCTCGTCGAGGTCCTTCAAGATGGTCGGGTTCATGCCGATCTCGGCGAGATCGAGCAGGGTGGCGCTCTTGTCGAGGAGCCGCATGACGATGCTCTCGCCGTGCACCGTCGGCACGGTGGAGACACGAATGTCGATGTCGCGGCCGGCGAGCTTGATCTTGATGCGGCCGTCTTGCGGCAGCCGCTTCTCGGCGATGTTCAGCTGGGCCATGATCTTCACCCGGCTGATGATCGAGTTCTGGTACCGCTTGGGCGGCTTGATGATGTTGTGGAGCACCCCGTCGATGCGGAACCGCACCGCCAGCTCCCGCTCCATCGGCTCGATGTGAATGTCCGAGGCCCGCTCCTTGGCCGCCCGGAACAGGAGCGAGTTGACCAGGCGAATGATGGGCGCTTCGTCACCGGTGTCGAGGAGGTCTTGCTGCTCCTCGAGCACTTGCTCGGCGGCGTCGAGATCCTGCGCCTCCATCTCGCCGACCACCTGCTCGGCCTCGTTGAGGCTGCGATCGTACACCGAGTTGATCGCGTCGATGATGGTCGAGGCGCTGGCGATGCGCAGGCTCAGCTCCGCGCCCAGAAGCATGCGCGCGTGGTCGAGCAGGGCCGTGTCGAGCGGGTCGGCGATGGCCACCGAGACCAGGGCCCCCTCGCGCTTCAAGGGCACGAACCGAGACGACTTGGCGAAGTTGATCGGCACCGAGGTGGCGAGCTCGGCCTCCACGTCGTCGATGGAGATGACCGGGAGGTACTCGAGGTCGAGCTGGGCTCCCAGCGCGCGGGCGATGTCTTCTTCGGTCGACACCTTCATGCCCACCAGCACCTCGCCCAACCGGCCGCCCTTCTCCTTCTGGGCCGCGAGGGCCTCGTCGAGCTTGTCCTTCTCGAGGCCGAAGGATTCGACGAGGATCTCACCGAGCCTGCGCCCGAAGAGGTACGCCGGGCCGTGGGTGATGACCAGCGTGCGCTCGACCGGCGCCGTGGTGGCTCCCAGCTCGTCGACTGCCTCGTACGCGTCCATGGCTAGCGCAGACCCTCCGGCTGAACCTTGAGGAGCTCGGGGTTCGGCTCTCGCACCGGCGTGGGCGTGGCCTCGGGGGTGGGCATTGGGGGCGGCGCCGCGGCTCCAGGCTGTGGCTGGGCCCCTGAGGTCGAGGTCGGGTCGCCCGGCTTGGGGGTACCCGCGGGGGTGATGATGCGCTCGCCCGCCGCGCCCGGGCCGCCGTTCTCGATCTTCCGCATCTCTCGGTTGAGCACCTGCGTCACCCGCGCCAGAGGGCCGGCCTTGCGGGCGAAGTCGATGGCCACGTCGTAGCCCGTGGTGGCGCCGTAGAACTGCTCGACGAACTGCTGCCGTTCTTTCATCTTGCGGTCGAAGATTCGGCCGAAGTCGCTGGAGTCGCGAATGATGTAGGGCGTGAGGAACAACAGGAGATTCGTCTTCACCTTGCGCCGGCTCTGCTGGCGGAACAGGTTCCCCAACAAGGGAATGTCGCCGAGGATCGGCGTCTTCGACACGCTCTCGACGATGCGGTCTTGCATGATGCCGCCGATGACGACGGTCTGCTGATCCTTCGCCACCACCGTCGTCTTCGCGCTGCGCTTCGAGGTAGTCGGGCCGAGCACCGCGTCTTGCGAGGCGATCTCTTCGATCTGCTCGGTGATGACGAGGCGCACGTTGTCGGACTCGTTGATCTGCGGCTTCACCGAGAGCTTCAGGTCGACGTTCTGGCGCTGAATCGACCCGTACGGGGTGCTACCGAGGCCCGAGAGCCCGCTCAGGCCGCTGAGGCCAGAGGTGCCGGTGGTGCCAGCGAGGCCCGCCAACCCCGAGAGGCCCGAGAGGCCGGTCGAGAAGCCCGACTGGAAGGGCACGTTCTGGCCCACGGTGATCTCCGCCTCTTCGTTGTCGGTGGTGAGAATGTGGGGCGTCGACAGCACGTTCACGTCGCTCGAGGTCTGCAGCGCGTTGATGACCAGGCCGAAGGCGGGAATGGCCACGCCGCCGATGGTGAGGTTGGCGTTGGTCGGGCCCTGAATGCCGGCCAGGAAGCCGCCGAGGCTGAGGAGGCTGGACATGTTCAACGACGGGGGCAGGCCCGCCGAGGACGAGTACTTGGTGCCGAAGAAGATGGGCGACGTGCCGTTGGCGGTGGTGAGGGGGAGCCCTCCGTGGAGGTTGATGCCGAGATCCGAGCGGCGGTCGAGGTTGACCTCCATGATGACCGCCTCGACGAAGACCTGCCGTCGCTGCACGTCGAGCTTCTCGATGACCCGCACCAGGCTCCGGTAGTCGTTCTGGCTCGCGATGACGACCAGCGAGTTGGTCGCCTTGTCAGCGGAGATCTTCACCTCACCCGAGAACAGCTCGGCCGCGCTCGACGGACCTCTGGGGGCTCCGGCGCCAGGCGGCGGCGACGGGGTCTTGGGCCGATTGGCCGTGCCCTGGGCGAGCGTCTGCAAGGTCGAGGCGATGTCCTCGGCGTTGGCGTTTTCCAGCGGGTAGACGTTGATGCGGCCTTCGCCAGAGATGGGAATGTCGATCTCGCGGATGAGGGCGTTGATGCGCTCCATCGCCAAGGGGCTGGCGATGATGATGAGCTTGTTGGTTCGCTCGTCGGGAATGAGCTGGCTCAGGGTCGCCTGGCCTCCAGACTCGCTCGCGGCTCCAGGTTGGGGTGGAGGCGCTCCCGGTGCCGGTGGTGGCGGGGCGATGACCGCCGTGCCCGGGCGCTGGCCAGGCCGGGTGGTCTTCGACTCGAACAGCTTGGTGATCTTGTCGGAGATCTCCTGGGCGGTCGCGTATTGCAGCTGAATGATGCGGATCTCGTCGGCCCCGGCGCGGGTGTCGAGCTGCTGCACGATGCGCTCGAGGCGGTGCATGTTCGAGCCGAGATCGTTGACGATGATGGTGTCGGGCTGGAACGGCACCGTGTCGCCCGACGGCGTGACCAATTGCTGCAAGACGCCGCGGAGCTGCTCTATTTCGACGTTCTTCACCTTGAAGAGCCGGGTCACCATCTGCTCGTTGAGCGTGTAGGGCTCGGTCGGGTCGGTGATGGTGGGAATGGGGAACTGCTTGGCCCGCTGCTTGTCGACGATCTTGAGGAACTTGCCGTGCTCGTAGACCGCGAGGCTGTTGGCATCGAGGGCGGCGAGGAACGCGGCGTAAAACTGATCGGAGTTGACCTCGACCTTCCCGTTGGCCGGGCCGATGATGGAGATCTTCCCCCTCACGTTCTCGGGGAGGATGAAGGTGCGACAGGTGACGTCGGAGACCGTCTGCACCAGCTTCTCGATCTCGACCTTGTCGAAGTAGATTTCGTAGCGTCCCTTGCGACGGCTCTCCTCACAGGACGGCTTCTTGGGGGCGATGGTCTGGCCGGCCGAAGGAGCCGGGGCAGAGGGCGGCGGCGCGGGGGCCTGTGCCGACACGACCAGGGACCACGACACGCACAGGGCGAAGGCAACTCGTCGATTCATAGGGTGCTCAACGGACGTTGTAGGTCTTGCGGACGGCGGCCCCATTGCGCTCGACCTCGATGTCGATGCGGGAGGCCTCTTTCAGCTTGGAATAGATTTCCAGCGCCTTCTCGGGGCTGTTCAAGTCGTAGCCGTTGATGCGCTTGATGACGTCCCCGTTCTGGATGCCGATCTTCGTGTAGATGGAGTCGGGGCGAATCGAGAAGAGCTTGAAGCCCTGAGCCTGGCCGTCTTTGAAGGCCGGCACGATGCGGGCCTGCATGGCCACGTCGTTCAGGTTGGAAAGGGTGCGATCGATCTCTCCGCGGGGCAGCTCGTAGTCGTTCTCTGACAGCTGCTTGACCCCTTGGCCCAGGGCGACCGAGGGAGGGGCCTGGTCGTTCTTCGGTGGCGCTGCGATGTTGGTGACCGCGGCGACCGCCGTGCCATCACCCGCGGTTCCGTCGATGTACTCCCGGCGGTTGTTGTTGATGACGATGACCCTCAGGCGCTCGATCTCGACGACGTCGGCGCCCTGGATTTGATCGTGCAACATGTAGGTGCTCGACCGGAGCGTCGTCACGTCTTGAATGCTGGCGATGGACCACTCGGGGTTCGCCTCGTTGACCAGCGTGCCCAGGAGCTTCACCCTCAGGCTCGACTTCACTGGCGCCGAGGAGAGGTCGACCACCGGAACGGTCGGCTCGGTCACCGTCGGCTCGGGCGGCGGCAGCGGGAGCCCCGTCACCTTGGCGAGCGCCTCGATGGTCAGGGTCGCCTGCTGCTCGACCTTCGCCACCGGTGCCTTGGCCGTTGCGCCCTTCCCACTGGGCAAGGGGAGCAGCGCGCTCTCGATGAAGGCGTTGCCGGTGCGAGCCACCAAGGCCCCGGCCCCGAAGATGAAGAGCAGGTTGACGACCCAGAAGTTTCGTTTGAACAGCCGTTCCACGATTGGTCCCGAAACAGCAAGGCAAGTGCCACGAATTTCCCAGGAATACCCCTCGATTGGACGAAGGATGGGGGGGCCGGAGTGACATTTTGTCACCGGCTTGTCGACCGAGCTGTCATCACGTCAGGGCCCGAGCTCGACGGACAGGCGACGGGGCTGGCCACCACGGATCAGGTCGACGTCGACGTGGGTGGCGGTGGGGGCCAGGGCCAGGAGTTGGGCGAGGTGGCCGGGGCTCGAGAGGTCGAGGCCGTTGACTTGTTGGATGATGTCTTGAGGGAGCAGGCCCACCGTCGAGAGGATCGAGCGGTCGCCGAGGCGCTGGAGCCGGAATCCGCTCAGGGTTCGGTTGGGTCCTTCCGAGAACACCGGGACGAACTGGGTGGTGGCGAGGAGCTCAGAGAAGGAGCCCAGGGCACGATCGACCGCGCTTCGGGGGAGCACGATGGCACCTGGAGTGGAGGGCCGTCGTGCAGCGGGGTGGGCGACCTCGGCCCTGAAGCGACGCCCCCGGTGGCTGAAGGTGACCGCGAAGTGCTCCACGGCCACGACCGAGGTCTCACCGAGCGTCTCGCCTACCGCGAGGGTGCGCATGTGTCCGTCGTCGTCGATGATGGCCGCGAAAGTGGGCGCCAGCGTTCCGACGAGGTGGGGTTGGGGAAGGGGCGCCTCCTCGGGCGGGCTGGCTGAAGCGTCGGCGTGGTCGGGGAGCTCGAGGAGCGCGCCGAGCGTCACGGGACTGAGGCTCGGCTGGCGCTCGAGCTCCACGGGTGGCTGTGGCCCGAAGCGAGGCGTCGAGAGGAGCACTGCCTCCAGGGCCGTGGAGGCCAGCGCGCCCAGCGTCAGTCCGAGGCCAGCGAAGAAGGAGGCGTGCAGGAAGCGCATGGCTTCGGGGGGGGTGCGCCCTCCGTGCCAGCACAAGCGCTCTGAACGTCTCGGACCCTCGCGCCGACGGGATGACAGATGGTCACCCGGGGTTGGTCCCAGCTGACGAACCGTCGCTCAAGGGCTGCTCGGCCAGGTGCTCGACGAGTCGCTCAGCGGCCCCTTGAGCCCTCGGCCAGGTACTGGGCGCGCTGGGCGGCCTCGCGCTGGTTGAGGGACTTGGCACCGGCGGCGCGCAGGCCCGGGTTCGAAAGAAGGTCATGGGGCCGTTGGAGCGGCGGCGGTCCACATCGTGAAGCCAGGGAGCTCAGGCTGGGTCTGCTCGGGGAGCTGGCCGGTGAGGCTGTTCAGGAAGGCCACCAGGTCCTTGACCTCCTCTTCCTCGAGCACGCGGCGGAGCTGGACTCGGGCCATGATGCGCACGGCTTGCTCGAGGGTGGGCACCAGGCCGTTGTGGAAGTAGGGGGCGGTGAGGGCGACGTTGCGTAGGGAGGGGACGCGCCAGAAGTTGACGTCCTTGCCTCGCCCGGTGACGTTGGCCCGGCCGCGGTCCTTGCTGAAGCCCAGGAGGTACTCGAAGTCGTCGACGGGGTTAGCGGGCATGCGGAGGAAGAAGTCGTCGCCGGAGAACGTGGTGGTGCCGTGACAACCGAGGCAGCCGAGGCTGCGGAAGAGCTCCCAGCCGCCGCGGGCGCGGGGGCTCAAGGCCGTCTCGTCGCCAGCGAGGAAGCGATCGAAGGGCGAGTCGGGGGTCATCAGCGTTCGCTCGTAGGTCGCGATGGCCTTGGCGACCTCGTCGATGGTGAGGCGCTGCCCTGGGGCGCGCTCAGCGGCGAAGGCCTCGGCGAACGCCGCGCGGTACCCTGGGATGCCGTCGACGACGGTCACGACGGTGGCGAGATCCGGCATGGCCATCTCGACGGGGTTCACCAGAGGGCCCACGGCCTGCTCCTCGAGGGAGGTGGCTCGGCCGTCCCAGAAGAGGGCGCTGCGGAGCCCCGAGTTGAGGACCGTTGGGGCGTTGCGAGTGCCTCGGCGGCCGTGGACTCCGATGGAGGTGGGGAGCCCGTCGGCGCCGTCGATGGCCCAGGCGCCGGCGATCACCCGGTGACAGGTGTGGCAGGACACCGTGCCGTCGAGGGACAGCCTGGGGTCGAAGAAGAGCTGGCGGCCCAGGGCGATCTTCTCTTCGGTGATGGGGTTGTCTGGGGGCGCAGGAGCGCGGCGGGGGATTCTCGTCTGGGCCAGCGCGATGGGTGCGACAAGGGCCAGGACGATGGCCAGGCGCGGATTCATGTGGGTCCTCCTCGAGCGTCGATGAAGGTCGTGACGCGCAAGGGAGGTGTAGCGGCCCAAGGGGAGCGGCTCTGGTACCCAGGTCACTCTGGGGAGCTGGTGGACAACGCTTTGCTTGTTCGCGGCGACGTGCTTTCTCCCCCGTCCCGCCGTGGGAGGAACGAAATGTCGGAAGAACGCGTAGACAAGCAGTGGAGAGAGAAGGGGCTCGGCGCCTATTCGACGTCCGCCATCTTGGGGACTTTGAACCATTATGGGGTGATGCTCGACGAGGTGGGCGTAAAGGCGGCAGCGGGTGAGCGGACTCCGATGGAGGTGGCTCAGGACTGGCGGGCGGGGTGGAAGGGCAAGGGCCAGTTCGAGGTGTTCCCGTACGCGGCGGCCAACGAGCTGCTCGAGCGGTTGTTTCCCGACCGTCCCACGCCGAGGAAGGTCGCCAGTACGCTGGTGGAGCTGACGGTGGTGGGCGTGAAGGTGGTCGACGGAGGGAGCGACGAGCTCGTTCCTCTGCTCGATCGCGCCGATGGGCTGTTGGCGGGCCTGTCGAAGGAAGCGTCGAGGCTGGAGTCCTTCGTCGGCGAGCTCGTCGGCATTCTCGAGCCCTGGGCGAGGCCGTTTGGAGACCTACCGAGGCTCTTGGCGAAGGCGGGCAAGCGCGACGAGGCGCTGCGGATCGCGGCGATTCACGAGGTGCTGTTCCCGGATCGAAAGGGCTGTGCCGTGGCGGTCGTGCGAGCGACGTCAGGGGAGCGGGAAGCGGCCGTGGCGGACCTGAAGGGCTGGGCGTCGGAAGAGGCCCGTGACATCTTCGCGCGGTACCACGCCTTCGACGCATTGTTCCAGATCGAGGCATGGGAGGCCGTGAAGGCCGTGGGCCTCGGGCTGTTCGATGCGGCGGCGGCCACGGGGCAGTGGCACCTGGCCGACTCGGCGGCGCACTTGCTTGCTCGGGTGCTCGACCAGACCGAGGTCGATCTCTCGTTCGCGAAGGAAGTGGACCGGCGGCTTGAGCTCGCGCACCAGAAGACCGGCGGGCATCACCACCACTGATGTGGGAACAGCGGTTGGATCTTCTGGCCTGAGTGCGTGGAAAACTACAGGCCAGAAGGTCTACGTTTGCTACTTGAAGTCTCTACGTTCGAAAAGTGCTGACGCGATTACGAGCATCACCACCGAATAGGCGAGTGCGTATCCAGCGGCGAGTCCAAATTCAGCCCAACTGACGGGGTCGTCGTAGGTCGCTCGTGAGCTGAAGCTGAGCCGGTCGAGGTTTGGCAGGACATAATAGAGAGCCTTGCCTATCCATTTCAGTCCCTCGGAGTGTGAGCGCTCCGCCATCACGTAGAGATCGGGCTCGAGGTGACCGATCGAATACAGGCTAATCGAAGCGACCGCGGTTACGAGCTGCGACGTCGAAGAGGCCAGGGCAAAGGCGACCGCAGTGAGTACGAGCGTTTGCAGGCACAGCCCCCCGATAGACACCCAATGCGTCGTGCGAGGAGTGACCCCATTTGCCACGAGCTGGGCTATGAACAAGACTGTCATCACGAGGGTGATGGAATACACAGTCAGCACATTTCCGAAGAATCGACCGACGATGAACGAAGTCCGACTGACCGGCTTGGCGAGCACCATGAAGATGGTGCGCCTCTCGATCTCCTTGGGGATGAGCCCGCTCGCCAGGAAGATGGTCAGAAACATGGTGATGAGACCCATCACCCCGAGTCCCAAGTCGGTCATGACGCGTTCAAAGGTAGCAACCGTCATGTCGAGCGCGACGGTCGACGAGAAGATCATGATGAACGCGAAGACGAAGACGACTACAGTCACGCGATTGCGAACTGCTTCACGAAAACCATTGAGTACTAGCGCGGCCAGCACGCTCATGAGATCTCGCTTCCTATCGAACGGGTGTCCGACGTCTTGAGCGTGTCGAGGAATAGGGTCTCGAGTGAGTAGCGAGTTCGCTGCAGCGACATCACTCGCCCGTTTCCCATCAATACTGCCTTTAGTATCTCGTTCAGCCGCGCTTCGTCACACCGTACTGTCGCGCGCTCTGCGACCCGCTCGCATGAGGCAATGGCTTGAATCTTCGCGAACAAGTCGGCGCCAATCTCCTCGAGGGACAGCTCTACTTGCGTCTGTTCTCCAGACAGGAGGTCCGAGACCTTTCCTTCGCGGACGAGCCTGCCTCCTACCAAAACGGCGACTCGATCGCAGAGTGCCTCGACGTCTGGAATGATGTGGCTGCAGAAGAGAACGGTAGCTCCTCTGCGTCGCTCCGCGAGAATGATATCGCGTACGAGCTGTCGCCCCAATACATCAAGGCCAGACGTCGGCTCGTCCAGAATCAGGAGTTTCGGAGTGTTGACGAGCGCTTGTGCGAGGGAGATGCGCTGAATCATGCCCTTCGAGTACTTGCGAAT
>PMBV01000424.1:722-4753 GCA_003153055.1 Myxococcales bacterium | reverse complement strand
GGCGACGACGAGCTCAAGGCGCGGGTCGAGACCATTCAGGATCGCCACTTCGCCCTTCTCACCCGAGCAGGGAAGGTCGCGGTGGAGATGATCGACGCCATCGTCGCCGTGCGGAAACCCTACGACGAGAAGCACCGCGAGGCGGCCGCGGCTAGGGCCAGGGACACGCTGGGGAAGCAAGAGACCTTCGTGAAGCTCGCCAAGGAGGAGCAAGACAAGAAACTCGCCGCGGAGACCAAGGCCAACCTCCTCTCGATGTGGCGCGAGGTCGTCGAGGGCAATCCGTCGTTGACCGAGCTCGGCGAGCTGCAGCGGGCGGCCCAATGGCGCTTGGATTTCGTGGCGGCCGAAAACTCGATGGGCTTCCACGCCCCGCAGGAACTGGCCCGGCTGCTCGGCGAGTCCATCGACCTCTCTCGACAAGCGCAGCTCAAGGCCGCGCTGCTCTCCAGTGGAGCCACGGCGGCGAAGTAAGCAATCCTCCCCCCGCTGTCCTCCCCGGTGAGACACCTGGAGGAATCCAGATGCTCCATTCGGCCGAGAGAGGACTTGGCTCGCGGCGCAAGACCGCGGAATCGCGCCGGCCTCCTGTTGGCCTCCAGCTTGCGATGGCAGCGCACTTCACCGAGAGGAGAAGTGCATGCCGCTGCGTCACCATTTCACCTGGTTGGTCCTCAGCACGCTGGGGCTGGCGTTTGGAGCGTGCGGAGGCTCCATCGGAGCGGGGGATGGAGGCGAGTCCTCCGATGCCGGCGGCCAGTGCACCGACACCTGGGAAGCCTACGGCCAGGCGCTCATGGTGGTGTCCTGCACGGGCTGCCACACGCATGACCACAGCGGCCTCGCCAACCGAGGCACGGTGCTGGCACAACAAGCGCTCATCATCGAGCGAGTCTCCAGCGGCACGATGCCGCAGGGATCGACGCTCTCGGCTGAGCAGCGGGCGCGGCTCCTCGACTTCCTGGCCTGTGGAGTGCCCTCCTCGGACACCGACGCAGGCACGCCGTTCGAGGCGGTGACGGCGCGCGCGGCGGTGGCGAAGGTGAAGGGACTCTTGGTGGGCCTGCCCCCGACCGACGCCGAGGTGGCGGCCGTCGAGCGCGACTCGAAGGTGCTGCCCGCGCTCATCGAGGGGTGGATGGCATTGCCCCAATACCAAGACAAGATGATGACGTTCTTCCAGCTGGCCTTTCAGCAGACACAAATCACCGCGGCCAATTTCGACGAGCTGCTCCCGGGGCAGGGCCTGGGCGCCGGCACCGCGTCGGCGCTGTTGATGGAGAACGTTCGAGAGAGCTTCGCCCGCACCGTGCTGGCCCTCGACGCGGAGGGGCGTCCACTCAGCGAGGCCTTCACCACACACCGGCTGATGATGACGCCGGCCCTCATGGAGCTCTACGCCTTCCTCGACGCCTGGCAGGTCAATGACCAAGGCAAGGCCGTCGATGCCTGGGCGGCGATGTTTCAGAAGAAGAGCATCGTGCTCCAGAATGACGCCGGGGTGGTGCCGCCAGAGGTCACCTTCGACGCGGGGGGCCCGTTGTTCCTCCACCTCTACGACGCCGACGTGGGCCACCTCGTCTACAACGGCGCCGAGGAGTGCCAGACGGACCCCGTGTCGTTACCGGCGAGCTCCTCGACGCTCCACCAGGTATTGTATGGAGTCGTGCCCAACCACTCGGTCGGCTTGGCCGACGGTGGCGTGATGCACTGCCCGCTGCGTTCGGGCACGGCCTCCGGGGTGCAGCTCACCGCCGACGACTTCACCACCTGGAGAATGGTCACCGTTCGGCCGCCGGTCGGCACCGAGGCCGTCACCCACTTCTACGAGCTCTCGAAGCTGCGCACCGCCACGCAGCTGGTGCTCAAGACGCCCCGGCCGGGTTTCTTCACCACGCCGGCCTTCGCGGCGAACTGGCCGACGAATCAGTCGAACCAGATGCGCGTCACCATCAACCAGGCGTTGATAGTCGCCACCGGCACGGCCATCGATGGCCTCGACCTTACGGCCACGCCGACGACGCCCGGTCTCGACACGGAGCACGCCTCCGACCCCGCGTGCTACTCGTGCCACCGCATCCTCGACCCGACCAAGGCCATTCTCGCGAGCACCTACTCGTGGTTCTACGGGCCCCAGACAGAGCAAGCACTGGTGGCCGAGAAGGGGCGCTTCCAGTTCCAGGGCGTGGTGAAGACCGTGGCCACCATCGACGACTTCGCGGCGGTGCTGGCGGCGCACCCCTCAGTGCCGATGGCGTGGGCTCAGAAGCTCTGCGAGTACGCCAACTCGGCGCCGTGCCAGAAAGACGACCCAGAATTCCTCCGGGTCGTCTCGGCGTTCACCGCGGCGAAGGGCTCCTGGTCTGCGTTGGTGCGAGAGCTGTTGTCGTCTCCGCTGGTGACGAACCTGGCGTTCACCCGAACCTCCGCTGCCCAAGGCGAGGTCGTCGCGGTGAGCCGGCGAGACCACCTGTGCGCGGCCCTCGATGCTCGGCTGCATCTCAGTGACGTCTGCGGGCGCCGAGGCAAGGGCACCGGAGGCGTGCCGCAGATAGCCGCTGGGCTCCCGTCAGACGGCTACGGGCGTGGGGCCACCGAGCCGGTGCTGCCCAACACTCCGACGCTCTTCTACCGGGCGGGCCTGGAGAACATCTGCGCCAACGTCGCCGGCATCGTGGTCGACGCGGCCTACCGAGTAGACCAACCCAACGCCGTGCGCTGGTCGAGCGCGAGTGTCGATGTCGCTCTCGATGGCTTCACCACCAGCCTCCTGGGTCTCAACGGTTCTGACGCGCGCTGGGCGGCGGCCCGAGCCGTGTTGGCGGGGCACTTCGCTGACGCCCGGAAGACGGCGTCGGCCACCGACTCGCTGCGCTCCACCTTCGTGCTCGCCTGTCTGTCACCAACCTTCGTCGGAGTGGGGCTCTGATGTCTGCCAGAGAAGAGGACCGTGTCATGTCTGTCACTCGTCGTGGGCTGCTCCAGCGGGCGCTGTGGGGGGCCGGGGCCGTGGGCCTCAAGGCGCTGGCCACCGGGCTCCCGCTCTCGTTGTTCGTCTCACCCCGGCTGGCTCTGGCGGGGGGACTCCCGGTCTGTGCCAACCCATCCAAGGCCCAGTTCTTCATCATGAGCACCTCGAGCGCGGGAGACCCGCTCAACGCCAACGTGCCGGGGTGCTACGCCGACTCCAGCATCGTGCACAGCGCCGACCCAGACATGGCGCAGACGACCTTCAACCTGGGCAGCACCAGCGTCAGCGCGGCCAAGCCGTGGTCGACGTTGCCACAGTGGGTGCTCGACCGTACGGCCTTCTGGCACCTGATGACCGACACGCCGGCGCACCCAGCCGAGCCTGATGTGCTGCGGCTGATGGGAGGCGTTCGCCCGGCGGAGATGCTCCCGTCGTTGCTGGCCAAGCACCTCGCCACCTGCCTGGGCACGGTGCAGCCGCAGCCCATCACCCTCGGGGCACAGTCACCCAGCGAGGGCCTGACCTACGGAGGCGCCGCGCTGCCGGTGATTCCCCCGCTGGCGCTCAAGGCGACGCTGGTGAGCCCGGGTGGAGCGCTGAGCCAACTCCAAGGGCTGCGTGACCAGGCTCTTACCGACCTCGGAGAGGTGCTCAAGTCGAGCGGCGCCACCAGTGCGCAAAAGCGCTTCATCGACGACCTGGTGCTGTCACAGAATGAGCTGCGCAACGTGAGCCAGACACTGCTGGGCTCGCTCAGCGCAATCAAAGACAACAGTGTGGCCTCGCAGGCTACGGCGGCCATCGCGCTCATCACCATGAAGGTCTCACCCGTCGTGGTGATTCACTTGCCGTTCGGAGGCGACAACCACCGAGACCCCGCGCTGGCCGCCGAGACCACCCAGACCCTCTCGTCGGTCGCTGCCCTCGGCGACCTGATGCAAGGCCTCTCGAACGCGAAGCTGACCGATTCGGTCTCGTTCGTGAGCCTCAACGTCTTCGGGCGGACGCTGGGCCCGGGCAACGTGGACGGGCGGCAGCACAACGCCAACCATCAGGTGTC
>PMBV01000424.1:0-685 GCA_003153055.1 Myxococcales bacterium | reverse complement strand
CCCCATGAGAGGTGGAATGCATGGATTGTGGGACTTCGTGATGATGGTGTGGCGGGGTCGCGCGGCTGCGCTCTGCGTAGTGCAGCGACCACGGGCGCCTCCCCAGGCCCTCGGCGGCGCCAAGCTGCCACCGGGACTTCGAGGCCAGCCCTCTCGAGGGACTCCCGGCCTGAAGACGATGGTGAGCCGCGGCGCGCGCAGCCCGCGTGCTACCCCTGCGACGGATCGAGAGGTACTTCTGGCCGGTCGCCGAAGTTGAAGTGCTTACGTTCTGCTTCTACCCGGCGATGAGGCGATTGGCTCGATCTGGCTCCAGGGCAGGCCTTCGAAAGCGAAGTACTTCGCGCCCTCCTGGCCGGGATCGATCTCCAGCGAGTAATCCACATCCGGTTCGAGGCTGGTGAAGAGTAGATCGGTGCAATCGTCGCCCGGGATCAAATCATCGCGCGTGGTCTTCGTCTGCGAGTACGTCGGCGACTGCGGGTGACCGCCTTTCAGCGTGAATCTGTCGTCGACGGTCCGGGCTTCGTTCGGGTTGATAGGAAGGCGGAGCCGCAGTTCATAGGTAACAAGCCGGATGATGTGCCGTTGCCCGGTCGATAGCGTCAGGCCCTTGCGAAGCTGAGCCGCTGTCACGCGGTGGATCTGATCGGCCACAAACTCTCCCTCCTTTGGTCCATACGAC
>PMBV01000241.1:173-28077 GCA_003153055.1 Myxococcales bacterium | reverse complement strand
GCGACGGCGCTGGCTTGCGATGCGACCCTGGCCACCAGAAACGAGCGGGAGTTCAGGCGAGTCGCTGGGCTTCGGGTCGAGGTCTGGTGAGCATCCAGCGCTTCGGCTCGGCGCTGCAGCGGTGCGGCACCTCGACCGAAGGGAAGATGTAGAAGTGCGAAGGGCCACTCCGAGTGAACACCACTTCCTCTTCGGCACGGTGGAAGTCGCCTGCACGTCGTTCATCGTTTGGTACGCGTAGCGTTGGAGGGATGTGACGCCCGGCGAGGCCGGAGCGTTACGATTGTGCCTTTGGTCAAGGGAATGACGCCATTTCCGAAAGCACGCGGAGTATCTCGAGGATGCCCGTCAGCCCCGGACACGCCGAGTCAGGGGCGCGACACGCGGCCGTCCACCGCTCGACCACCTGACCAAGGAGATCCGTCATGAAGCGCAAGCTCGCCTCCGTTGTGCGAATCGTCACCGTCGCGCCTATCGCCAACGCCGATCGCATCGAGCTCGCTCGCGTCTCCGGCTGGCAATGTGTGGTGAAGAAGGGCGAGGTACGGCCTGGGGACCTAGCGATGTACCTGGAGATCGACTCGGTGCCTCCCGACTCCCCGCGCTACGCCTGGCTCTGGCAGCCGAAGGGCGCGGCCGCTCCGGTGCCCCGCCCCGAGAAGTTCCGCATACGCACCGCGACGCTCCGTGGGGTGCTGTCGCAAGGGCTGTTGCTGCCGCTCGAGGCGGTTGGGATCGACGGTGTGCAGGAGGGTGACGACGTCACTGAGCGCCTCGGTGTCACCAAGTACGAGCCGCCGCCGCCCACCGGCATGGGCGAGTACCGCGGCCCGTTCCCGGGCCTGGTGCCGAAGACAGACGAGCAGCGCGTGCAGTCCGCGCCCAGCGTGCTCGATGAACTCCGCGGCAGGCCCTTCGTGGCCACGGTGAAGATGGACGGGACGAGCACGACCTTCCTGATGCTCGACGGCGAGCTCCACGTCTGCGGGCGGAACCACTCCATCCTCGAGGGCGAGAACCTCTATTGGTACGTGGCGAAGAAGCGCCGAATCGGCGAGGTGCTGGCGAAGGCCCCGCGGCTTGCCATTCAGGGCGAGATCGTGGGCCCAGGCATCCAGAGGAACCCGGTCGGCCTCGCGGACAAGGACCTCTTCGTCTTCAGCGTCTTCGACACTGGCGACGGCCGCTGCCTCGACGACGCCGAGCTCCGCGCGTTCTGCCGGGAGCACGGCCTCGAGCCCGTGCCCGTGGCTTTCGAGGGCGAGCGCTTCGACGAGACGGTCGAATCGCTCCTCGCCAAGGCGGAGGGCCTCTACCCGGGGACGAAGAGCCAGCGGGAAGGCATCGTGATTCGCCCGCGGGAGGAGCTGCGCAGTGACGTCCTCGCAGGGCGTCTCTCGTTCAAGGCCATCTCCAACGCCTACCTCCTGGGTGAACGGGACTGACGGAGGCCCTCCCATCCGCCCGTCGCCCCTCACTCGCCCAGCGCCGATCAACCCGCAATCACCTTGCCGGCTCCTTCGTTGGAGCAGCTACCGCAGGGCCATGATGATCGGAGTTCCCGTGACAGACCACCCGAAGCACTCCCACGACCGCGTGAAGGTCCTGCTCTCGACGCTGTGGATCTTCGCGATGCTCAACTACTTGTACGCCGACGTCATGTCACTCATGGACCCGGAGTCGCTCCGCCAGTTCATGACGGGGCAGATCGGATCGGTCCACGTCACGCAAGGCTTCCTGTTCGGCGCGGCGGTGCTCATGGAGACCGCCATAGCGATGGTGCTGCTGTCGCGCATCCTTCGATACCGCGCCAACCGTTTGGCGAACATCATCGCTGGAGCGCTACACACGGTGGCGGTGCTCGGGTCGGTGTTCGCGACGGGCAGCCTGCCGAAGCCCTACTACTTCCTCTTCGGCACGGTGGAAGTCGCCTGCACGTCGTTCATCGTTTGGTACGCGTGGCGTTGGAGGGATGTGACGCCCGGCGGCGCCGTACGCTCACCGGCCGGTCGGTGAATCGAAACGGTCAGTGCACTTATCGGCGGCGGGACTTGCGCGGTTTGGGCCCATCGGCCCGGGTCGCAATGAGGCAAGAGTCGTCGCCGTTGTGAATGAAGACTCGCCCCGCCAAGGAGCCGTCGGTCTGGAGGTGAACCCAGCCACGCCCGCAGGCCGCGTCGCCTTCATTCTCGCCCATCCACGAGAACTCGACCGACGGGCGCCCGTCCACCTCGCCGTAGCGGCAATCGAGCCCACCCTCGATGGCGATGAAGCGGAGCGAGCCGCCATGCTTCGCGAACTCGATGTACGCCAGACCCATGGCGTCGGCGTCCCAGCTTTCCATCTCGGTAAAGAGCCACCGCCCCGCGAGCGCCGCTGGGACGCGATTTCGGGGGAGCTCGGGCGCGACGACTTCGACATCTGGGTATTGAGGCGCCCCCAAGTCCCACGCTGAGTCCTGCCAGTGGCTGATGACGCCGCTGAAGTCGCACTTCGAGCAGCGCCACTGCACGTCGAGGGCAGCGACGTGGCGGGTGATGAGGATGTTGCCCGGGCAGGCGCGGTGTCCGGGCCGGCATCGGCAGCGGAGCGGCAGTCGCGCCTTCGAGTGGGCAGGCTCCATCGATGCGGCCGCGACGATGCTCGCCAAGAAGGCTGGGAGGGAGCGGCCGGCGGCGAGCTCCTCAGGGCTGACCTCGGGGAGCTCGCGGAAGTCGGTGATGATGGTCCTCGGAGGGTGAGCCATTGTGAGGGGACCCTACGTCATCCGATGCGATGAGTCCCTTCAGTCTGATGCGCCCCCTCAGTGCCTACGCACCCGGAGTGTGGATTTGAACGAGACGGCCATCGCCGCCCATGGCCGCGCCGCCATCGAGCGCGCCCACGTCTTTGCGCAGCCCCATGAGGTCGACGTGCACCGAGGCCAGGTCCCTGGGAGCTTCGCGGCCAGCCCCGACGGGTGCGGGTGTTCCCCGCGACTGAGCTGGAGGCCGACAGCCTCACCGCGAGTGGGCTCAAAAAGCGTCTTGTGCGACAACTGCATGTAGCATGCGTCGCACCATGGTCGGCAAGCTCCCACACGCGGCGGCCGCGCAGCCGTTGGGTCTCGAAGCGGGCGAGAGCGCCTGCTCGATGCGTCAGCGTCTCGAGCGCGCGGCTTCCAGATTGCAAAACCGAGGGGAGAGCCCTGTCTCGGCCTCTTTCTCGCTTCGCGCGGACCAGGCGCTGGTCTTCGAGCGGTTCGCTGAGTACCTCATCAGCCATGCACGCGCCGCTGAGCCCATCCCGAACAGCGGTTTCTGCCGAATCGTCCTGCCGCCCCGCACTGGCAAGACCGTGCTCGCGGGCGAGATCATCGGTCGCTGCGGACTGACCGCGACCATCGTCGTCCCCACTCGAACGTTGATCCAGCAAACCCGGCGGCTCCTCGGCGAGATGCTGCCGCGGACCCCCATCGGCGTCCTGAGCGGCGAGGAGCGGGCCGTCGTCGCCGACGGAATCAACGTCACCACCTACTCCATGCTCCAGCGACTGGGCGCGGCGGCGGTTCCTGGGCCCATGCGACGCTCGGCGCTGGTGTTCGTCGACGAGGCGCACCGGGCGATGACTGGCTCACGCACGGCCTTGCTGCGCGACGCCTTCGAACCCGAGGCCCTTCGGATCGCGCTCACGGCGACACCCGACTATGACGCCGAGCGCCGCCTGTGCCATTTCTTCCCCGAGCTCATCCACGAGGTCTCCCTCGGCGAGGCCCTGGAGCTCGGGCTCCTGGCGCCCGCGCGAATTTGGGTCGCGGAGGTCGATCACGCCGGCTCGGTCGTGAAGATGGTTGCCGGCGACTACCAGCGCGACACGCTCGGTCGCCTGATGTCCGCGGCCCCCTTCTTCAAGGCGACGCAGCTCTTTCGGTACGCGCAAGGCAACAAAGAAAAGGCCGCGCTGCTCTGCTGCTCGACCCGGCAGCAGGCCTACGATCTGTCGAAGTACCTGGAGGCCCACCGTCCGCTCGGGGCCCCGACTCCTGCGCTCCTGCTGGGGGGAACTCCTCGAGAGGAGCGCGAGCTTGCCCTGGCGCGCTTCGAGGCGGGCGAAATCGACACCCTCATCCAAGTGGGCGTCTTGCTCGAGGGCTGGAGCTCTCCACGCTGTAAGCTCCTCATCGACCTCGCTCCGTCCGTGTCCAGGGTGCGAGCGACTCAGAAGTACTTCCGCGCCATGACCCGAAGCGGCACCGAGGAAGCGCACATCTACGTGCTCCTGCCGCGCGACCTTCCAGCGCTCCCCACGCTCCCGACAGACCTCTTTGGGACCCCCGTCGGGGGCTATCTCGCCGGCACGGTGCTCGGCGAGCCGGAGCCCAGCGGCGGTGGGCAGCGCGCGCTCCAACAACACCTGTCGACGCCGGTGGCCGGCGTTCGGCTGCGCCAACGAATCCTGCTGGCGGCAGAGCTCAAGAAGCCGACCCTGCGCCGCGGGGATCGAGCCGGGGTCGAGCGCGTCCTGGCGACCTGCCCTGACTTCGACCCGACGAAGCCGCCGAGTCGCTACCGCTTTCGGGCGCTCCTGTTCCGGCATCGGCTCTTCACGGGCCGGGGCGAGGCGCTTCTCGAGTGGTTGGGCTTCCCCGCGGACGAGGCGGGCTACCTGCGGTTCCTCTGCGTTGCCGAGCCCGACGCCGTGGGTGCCCGCTTCCTCTCCGGCTTCGAACCCGGCGAGCATTCCGTCTGCGAACAAACCTGCGGCGAGGACCTCGAGCATCTCGAACGAGCGGTCGCGCGCAAGGCGCGCAGGAGCGCGGACCGCCTGGCAGCACTCGAGTCCCTTCGAATCTTCAGCGGCGGTAACGCGCCGGAGTCCCCAACGCCGCTCGACCGGATTCTAACGACCGAGTACCTGTCTCAACCCTCGCGCTGGATGAGTTCCCTCCCGCCAAGGCCGCTGTCTGTCGTCGAGCGCAGGTTTGGCCTCCATGGTGAAGCCCCCAGGACACTCGAGCAGCTTGGATACGAGGAGCGCGTCACCCGCGAACACGTGCGCGAAATCGAAGCCAAGGCGCTCCGCCAGTTGCGTTGGTACGCTCGCCGAATGCCTGTCGAGGAACGGGCGATCAACGAGGGCCGCCCGATCCGACCAGGCCACGTCCACCAACTGGTCGTCATTCGAGCGCGCCCACCGCCACCATCTCGACGCGAGCGACGCTGGGCTGAGACGGCACTTGCAGCACTCGTGCAGGCTGCCGCGCCGCTCTCGTTGACCGACCTAGCCGCCGTGCTTGAAACCGATGTGTTGTTGGCGGCCCGTGCCATCACGGTGCTCGTCTGGCAGGGCCAGGCCGCAGCCTGCTGCGAAGGCTACATCGCCACGGAGAGCCGCCGTCCCTCCCCAGATGCCCCAGGCCCCCGAGGCTACGCACCCGGAGTGTAGATTTGATCGAAGATCGCCCCGTCGGCGAAGTGTGCCGCCTGAGCCTTGGTCCACCCACCGAACACGGCGTCGATGGTGAACAGCTCGAGGTGCGGGAACTGCCCTGGGTGCTTGGCGGCGACCTTGGGGTCACGGGGGCGGTAGAAGTTCTTCGCGGCGATCTCCTGGCCCTCGGGCGTGTAGAGGAAGCCCAGGTACGCCTCGGCCAAGGCCCGCGTGCCGTGCTTCTCGACGTTCTTCTCGACCAGGGCCACCGGCGGCTCAGCGAGAATGGACGCCGACGGGACGACGATCTCGAACTTCCCCTTCCCCAGCTGCTCCACCGCGAGGAACGCCTCGTTCTCCCACGCCAGCAGCACGTCGCCCATGCCTCGCTCGACGAACGTGGTGGTCGACCCACGAGCCCCTGAGTCGAGCACCGGCACGTTCTTGTACAGCGCCCGGACGAACTCCTTCGCCTTCTCCTCCTGGCCTCCGTTCTTCTTCAAGGCATAGGCCCAGGCCGCGAGGTAGTTCCACCGCGCCCCGCCCGACGTCTTCGGATTCGGAGTGATGACCGCCACGCCCGGCTTCACCAGGTCGTCCCAGCCCTTGAGCCCCTTGGGGTTCCCCTTGCGCACCAGGAACACGATGGTCGAGGTGAACGGCGTGGAGTTCTGGGGGAACCGCTTCTGCCAGTCGGGCGCCACGCGCCCCGCCTTCGCCACCGCGTCGACGTCATACGCCAGCGCCAGAGTGACCACGTCGGCGTCGAGCCCGTCGATGACGGCCCGAGCCTGCTTCCCCGAACCGCCGTGTGACTGCTTCACCACCAGCTCGTCGCCAGTCTTGTCCTTCCACTGCTTGGCGAAGGCGGCGTTCTCTGCCTCGTAGAGCTCGCGGGTCGGATCGTACGAGACATTCAGCAGCTCGACGCGCTTGCCTCCCGCGGCCTGAGCGGAACCCGCGCCCGAGAGAGCGAGGAGGCAGCCAAGGCCGGTCAAGATGGCACCGCGGCTGCTCAGGGTCTTCTTCGTGGTCGTCATGTGCATCTCCGTGCTCCGATTGGTGGCGTGTCCGCGATACTGGACGAATGTCTACAACGACCACCATATCCGGTCAAGCGGACGCCAATCCGCCGGAACGGACTCGGCTGTCTACTGCTTCACGCAGAACTCGTCGTGGCACGATTTGCAGTTCTTCCGCGACCAGTGCTGGAATTCGTTCACTGGCTGCTGCTCAGGCAACAAGGTCGGTGCAGCACGTGACCCTTTGAAGTGGGATCAACAAGTGCATGGAGAGCCGACTCGGCTAGAGTCTTGGCCCATGCAAGCACTCGTGCTGGTCTCCATCTTCCTCACGCAGGCGCCCACGCCGGTCGACGTCTCGGCCATCAAGACGAAGCTCAAGGCCCTCAGCGACGGTCACGGGCACTACGTGGTGTACAACTCCGAGAACCCGCTGGGCGAGATGCTCTTCTCGGGAGACGCCAAGAAGCTGTACCAGAGCCGAGTCATCGGCGGAGGGAAGAGCGGCGACGAGAGCTGGGACGTCTCCTTTTGGGATCCCCGGGTGCCATTCTCGGCCGGCCGGCCCAGCATCACCATGCACGACGAGGGGAAGACCTACGAGCTCACCTGCGGAAAGCGCACCACCAAGCTCAGCCCTCTGGCCGAGGCCGAGCTCAAGAAGCTCCTCGACACGGCCGCGCTCCTGCCCGCGCCGTGGACGCGCCGCCCCGACAAGCTCATGCGCGACGACTCGGGGAACTACTTCCTGGTCGATCGGCTCCGCACCGAAGATTACAATGACCGCCGAGACTTCCGGGTCTTCATGGGTCCCAGAGGCAAGATGAAGCAACTGCCCCTGAAGGACATCGTCGACGACAGCGAGGGCACCATCTTCGCCACCAAGGACGGCACGCTCCGACTCATCAGCTCGGCAGGCAGCCCGAAGCAGATCCTCAAGTGGGTGGTGGGCACCAAAGAGACGCCCCTCATCGAGGTGCCCGTGGAAGACAACGTGCGGATGATCTACCTCGACCTGGGGCCCTACAGCGGGCTCACCCTGGGTACGCCCTGTGATGGCTTTCTCTGAAGCGTACGTCGGGAGGGGGAGCGGGGGTCGCCAAGTGAGCCCTCACCCGATTCTTCGAGCGAGCTTCACCACTTCGAACCACAGAACACACACGGCCCCAGCTGCAAGGCTGATAAGCAAGTCGGTGAAGTGCAGCGGCGCGAAGTGAAAGACCCTCTGCCCCAAGGGCATCAGCAACACCGCGGAGAGCGCTGCCGTGGCACCCACGGCGACCCAGCGGAGCGCCACGTTGGGAACCAGCAACATCGCCAGCGCCGAGCGGCTCCAGGAGCGGTTGACCAGGATGATGACGAGGAAGGCCACCACCAGCGTTGCGAAGGTGAGGGCCCGCGCGGCCTCGGCGACGTGGTCGACCCGGGCCCACAGGTAGACCCCCAGACACACCGCGAGCACGCTGAGCCCCTGCAACACGGCCATGACGATGGCGCGAGTCGAGAAGAGACGCTCGTCTGACCCGCGGGGCGGGCGCCGCATCACGTCGGCCTCCGCCTCCTCGGCCTCGAAGATGAGGGTGCACGAGGGGTCGATGATGAGCTCGAGGAAGACGATGTGCACCGGCATCAATAGCAGCGGCCAGTCGGCGAAGAAGACCGGCACCATCGACAGCCCGGCGATGGGCACGTGCACCGCGAGAATGAAGACGATGGCCTTCTTGATGTTGTCGAAGATGCGCCGGCCGAGCCGAATGGCGGCCACGATGGAGGCGAAGTCGTCGTCGAGGAGCACCAGCGAGGCGGCCTCCCGGGCGACATCGGTGCCCCGCCCGCCCATGGCGATGCCGATGTGGGCCGCCTTCAGCGCCGGCGCATCGTTCACCCCGTCGCCCGTCATCGCGACAATCTCCCGGTGGGCCTTGAGCGCGGTGACGATGCGCAGCTTCTGCTCCGGCACCACGCGGGCGAATATCTGCACGTCACCGATGCGCTGGGCGAGCGCTTCGTCTGACATCGTGTCGAGCTCGGGGCCGGTGATGATCGACTCGCACCTCGCGAGCCCGGCCTGGCGGGCGATGCTCTGGGCTGTCGTCGGGTAGTCGCCGGTGATCATCACCACCCTCACCCCAGCCGCCTGACACTCGGCCACCGCCGCGGGCACCGTGGGCCGGAGCGGGTCTTCGAAGCCCAACAGCCCGACCAGCTCGAAGGTCAGGTCGTGCTGGTTCTCGGGCAGGCTCCCTTGGCCAGACGCGCCCCGGGCGACCGCCAGCACTCGCAGGCCCTGAGTCGCCAACGTAGCCGCGTCTCGTAACAGCGCCTCCTGCGCCTCAGGGCCCAGGTGGCAGAGGTCTGCGATGGCCTCGGGCGCCCCCTTGGCCGCGACCACCACCGCGCCCTGCTCCACCGTGCGCCAGCCATGGCTCACGGCCAGCAGCGCCGGCGTCAGCGGGTACTCGCGCACCAAAGACCAGTCCGGGTGCATGTGCTCGGTGTTCTTGATCAGCCGATCTCCCGCGGCGTGGAGCGCCCGCTCCATCGGGTCGAAGGGGTCTCGCTTGCTGGCGAGAATGGCGTTCTCCAAGAGGCCATGGAGCTCTTCGGGCAGCTCCCCTCGCAGCGCCGCGAGATCGACGTCTCGGCCGGCCACCCCCAACCGGCGCAGCGTCATCTGGTTCTGGGTCAGCGTGCCCGTCTTGTCGACGCACAGCACGGTCGCTGCGCCCAAGGTCTCCACCGCGGGCATGCGCCGGGTCAGCACGCTGCTCTTCGAGATGCGCCAGGCGCCCAGCGCGAGGAAGATGGTCAGCACCACCGGGAACTCCTCGGGGAGCATCGCCATGGCCATGGCAATGCCTGCGAGGAACCCTTGCTTCCAGGCGGCCCAGTCGCCACCCCGAACGATGGCGAAGACCACCACCACCAGCGCGCTGAAGCCCAGGCCCACCACCGCGAAGACGCGCACCAGGCGCTTGGTCTCCAGTTGCAGGAGCGTCGGCTCCTCCTCGACCTTCTCGAGCGCCTCGCCGATGCGGCCCAATTGGGAGGCCGCGCCGGTGGCCACGGTCTCCATCACCCCCTGCCCCGCGGTGACCAGCGTGGCCGAGAACACCGAGGGCAAGTCGTCTCCTCCTGGGGCGTCGAGCGGCCGCCCCTCGATCGAAGCCACCTTGCGCACTGGCACCGATTCGCCGGTGAGCAGCGACTCGTCGACCGAGAGGTTCATGCTCTGGCGGAGAAGCCCGTCGGCGGGGACCCGGTCGCCCTCGCTCAGCACCACCAGGTCACCCCGCACCACCTCGCGCCCGGCGACCCGGCGCCGAACGCCATCTCGAATGACCAGCGCCCTTGGGCTGGAGAGGTCTCTCAACGCCTCGAGGGCCCGCTCGGTGCGCCGCTCTTGCGTGATGGTGATGGCCATCACCACCACCACGAAGCCGAGCAGCATCAAGGCATCGCTCGGCTCACCCGCGAGGAGGTAGAGCACTCCAGCAGCGACCAACATGAGGAACATCGGTTCCCGGATGACCCCGAGGGCGATGGCCAAGACGTTTCGAGTCTCCTGCGTGGGGAGCTCGTTGGGCCCCTCCGAACCCAGCCGCTGGGCCGCAACGGCCTCCGACAGCCCGACCAGCCCGTCGAGGTTCAGCACCGGCGGTCGTGTCTGAAGGAGCCTCTCGGCTCCCTTGAGCTCCTTCATGCAGCCTCCCCGGGCCCGACCTCGCTAGGACACAACGAATGCCGCTCAGCGTCCAGCCTTCTTCCCAGCGAGCCACGTCAGAGGAACCGAACCAGCAGGCCCGCGGCGAGCTCCAGCGTGTCTCCCGGCCGGAGCGACGCCTCGACCACCTCGCGGTCATTGACCCTCAACGCGAACTCCAGGTGCCGGTACGGGCGAGAGCGCGCGAAGAGATCCTCCACCCACCACCGCCCATCGGTCGCCGCGAAGCGCACGGCCACCAACCCGGCGGGGTGCCCCGGGGGCGCCTCGATGACCACGGCGCAGTCATCCAGCTTTCCCACCAGGTTGGTGCCCTGCTCGGCCAGCGCCACCCAGCCACCCGGCCGCGGCTTCGTCTCCACGGCTGCCGGGCTCGAGAGCACCTGCAGGCGGGGCGGCCCCGCTCGAAAGAAGAGGCTCGTGGCATCGGTCTTAAGGTTGGGGCAGCGATGCCGGAGCGCCTCCACGCGCGCGAGGGTGCGGGGCGCCGCGGGCTCGCTCGACACGGGACCGACCCGGAGCGTCGCGAGCATGGGCAAGGGCGAGCGCACCAGCACCTCGAGGCCCACGGCGAAGGTCTCGTCCCAGTCCTGAGCGAAGACGAGCGACTCCACGTCGACTTCGAGCGCGCGGAGGAAGCGGAAGACCGGGTCGCTCACCACCTGCGCCAACAGAGACCGGGGCAGCATCGGCGCGGGGGCTCGCTGGAGCCTGCGCAGCACCAGCCCCCGTGGCAACCCAAACGCCCAGTCGACCTCCACGTCACCTCGCGCCCACGCGGTCGCCAGCACCCCGAGCCACCGCCCGTCGTGCTCCCGCTTGGGCTTGGCGATGCGCTCGCCCAGGGCCGAGCCGCGCTCGAGCAGCCAGTCGGCGTACACCGCCCAGCACCGCTCGTCGTCGGGCGCGCGCGCCAAGGCCGCCTCCATCACCGGCTCGGTCACCTCGATGGGAGGGGCCTCGAGAAAGCGAAAGACGATGCCCGGCAGCTCGATGACGTCGAGGTGCTCGAGCTCGACGTTCGACACCCGCTCGCCGTTGTGGAACGTGCCGTTGGGCCCCCCGAAATCCAGGAGCCACCACCGGCCGTACCGCTGCTCCACCAGACAGTGTGAGCGCTGGAGGCCGGCCAGCTCGACGTCGAGGTCCGCGTCGCGGCGGCGCCCGATGACGAAGTGCTCGGTGAGCGGCACCAGTTGGCCGACCGACAGCCCAGGGGTGCCCAGCTCACCTGAGGGGCGGTGGCCTCGGTCACGGAGGGGCGTGGTCAACGCCAACACCACGAGCGCGGGGTAATCCACCATTCCCTAAAACCATAACGGGATTCTCCTCGCGGCGCGGCACGGCCACGCCATACTCAGGGCCATGAGGCTTCTCCCCGTCGTTCTCTTCACGCTCTGCAGTGCCTCCAGTCACGCCGCCGACGTCGCGCTGAACGTCGCGGCCCTCGAGGCGGTGACCGTCCCGCCACCCGCGCACGGCGGCGTCTACCTGAGCACGGGCGTCTCGCTCGCCTTCCCCCTCGGGCCGGTGGCCCTCGTTCCGTCTCTGGCGTTGGAGTGGTCCTTCGACCAGGGGCGCGGAGGCCTGGTGCTGGGCGCCACCGCAGACCTCCCCTTGAACGGGCGCGTGGGGCTCGACCTCTCGGTGTTTCTGGCGCACGACCAGCCGGGTCTGCGGTTCAGGGAGTCGGTCTTTCTCATCGGCGCGGCCCCGGGGGTGTCCTTCTACCTCGGCAAGTGGACCCTCTCGCCGTCGATCGGCGTGTACGCCGGGCTCAGCACTCCCGGCTTGAGCATCGTGCCAGCCCTGAACCTCGCTTGGACCGTGTCGTGACGGCAGAGAGCCCCGCGGTGGCGTAGAATCGGATGCATGGACCTGTTCTACGGCCGTCACTCTGGGAACTCTGCCCGCGCGATGCTTGGCCTCTGCGAAGCTGGCATCGCCTTCACGCCTCGGCTCCTCAACCCCCGCGCCCAGGAGAATCGATCCGCCGAGTACCTGGCCGTCAACCCGATGGGGAAGATCCCCGCCTTGGTCGACGGCTCATTTCAGCTCTGGGAGTCGAACGCCATCAACTGGTACGTGGCCGAGAAGTACCCCGAGGCGAAGCTGCTCCCCAGCTCGCTCGAGGGCCGCGCGGGAGTGCAGCGCTGGCTCTTCTTCCAGTCAGCGCACGTCTCGCCAGCGTGCTTCCAGGTGTTCCGCACCACCAACGCCCGCATGCGGAGGCACTGGGGCATCCAACCCGACGCCGTGGCCACCGAGGCGGGCCTCAAGGAGCTGGCCCGGTACCTGCCGGTGCTCGAGGCGGCCCTCGAGGGGCGCGACTGGCTGGAGCGAGACTTCTCGCTGGCCGACATCGCCTACGCTCCGCATCTCACGTTCATCGCCGAGGGAGGCTTCGACTTCGCCATCTACCCTCGCATCAAGGGTTGGCTCGAGCGCCTCTGGGCCCGGCCAGCCTGGAAGAAGACGTTCGAGCTGGTGGTGGCCGAGTAACCGCGTCACGGGGCGACGAGATCCACCGCGTCGTAGGACACTCCCGGGCTCAGAAAGCCGGTGCCGGTGGTCCCGCTGGCGACCCACAGCGTCAGCACGTTCTCTCCCTCGACGAAGGCGGTCGCCGGAGCGTCGTAGCTGAAGGTGGTGTTGTTGCCCCGGTACGTCCCCACCGTGAGGGTCCGCGAGGACGGCTGCGATGACGGAGTGGGGATAGACCCGGTCCAGCCGTTGATCCGCGGGTACGGCCGGCCGCCGGCGAAGGCGGTGGTGATGCCGATCCGCAGCGTCATGGCGCGCACCTGGTCAGCCCTGAGGGTGAAGCGAACGGTGAGCGCGCCGTTCACGTCCTTCCACTGGTAGGCGGGGAAGCCGGTCGCGGGAGACGACGTGCCCACCGTGTAGTCGCCCGGGCTCCACGGCTTCATGCGGGTGTCCGAAGGGTGCATGGTGGTGACCCGGTCTCCGTTGAGGAGCTCGGCGGGAGAGCCGTCCCAGACGCCGATGCGCCAGACCGCCGGGGTCGTGCTCGGGTCGCCGCCGATGGTGACTCGGCCAACCGAGGTCGTCTTCCCTGCCTCGACCACCACGGTGCGGGTGTCCACCGCCAGCTCGTTCTTGTACACCCTCATGGTGTAGGTGCCAGGAAGCATCCCCTCGCGTCGGAAGGCGCCGTCGGTCGCCGCGGCGTCGGCCCAGTACTGTGCGGTGGGGCTGGAGAAGCTCACGGTAGAGGGCGAAGCGGGAGCGCGCCCGTCGATGCCGTCGCCCGCCACCGCGCCGCGCCCGGTCGCCGGCACGTACCCGACCAGGCTCATGCGGGCGAGCCACGACCGGTCGACCGCGCCCGGCGGGCCCCCGTCGGTGAAGACCAGCGTGTACTGGTTGAGAATGCCCGGACGAAAGGCCTCGGTCTGCCCTTCGCCGTAGTTGACGATGTAGGTGAGCTCCTGGGTGGTGTCGGTCGCCTGGTCCAACAGACATCGGTAGAAGGGTCCGCCGGAGTTCCCCTCGTTGTCGTCTCGCACGACGTACAGCCCGACGCCTGGCCCGGTCGCGCCGATGGACGACCAGTCCTTCAGGCGCATGTTCGAGTAGTGCTTCGAGCGCGTCTGGCCGTCTGTCAAACCATACACATCCGACGCCTCGATGGCGCCGACGTTCCCCCTGATGT
This sequence comes from Myxococcales bacterium, assembly GCA_003153055.1. Next base: position 14,246 of record PMBV01000241.1, on the reverse strand, counting down.
CCGCGGGGGGCGGGCCGTTGGGCAGCCGCGCGATGGGGACCCGGACGATGTAGCGAACCAACCCCAGCGTGTCCGGCTCGGAGGGGAAGTGGGTGGCCATGAAGATCTTCGCCTCCCCCCGATGCGCCAGGTAGAAGTGCGTCAGGCCCGCCGCGGAGACGGTGATGCGGACATGCTCGGCGTCCACCTTGGTCGCCTCGACGGCCACATCGGTCTTGCCAGTGTAGAGGTAGTCGAAGCCCGAGTTGATCTGGCTGCCTTTGGACGAGTCCTGGTACTCCACCCCGTGGTAGACCATCGAGGCGATGTCGCCCAGGCGCTTGGTGGTGCCGTCAGCGTTCTGCCGGCGCACCTTGAACACCAGGCCAGCGCCGGTATCGACGGTAAAGGTGGTCGCGTCACTGGTGAGCGTCAGGGGCCCGGCGTCGATCGGCCCGGGCTCGATCCCCGCGTCAGGTGACCCCGCGCCACCGTCGACCGGTGAGGGTCCGGCGTCCGGTGACGGTCCGGCGTCCGGCCCCGCTGAGCCCCCGTCGAACGCCACGGGCCCGGCGTCGAGCCGCCAAGGGAGGCCCCCGCCGTCGTCGGCCGGAGGGACACCGCCATCACCGGCCGGGGTTCTACCCGCGTCCTCCCGCCCTCCCACGTCAGTGACCACCCCGTCGCCACACCCCAGGGTCAGCACGAGGAGGACGACGAGCAGCACCAGACCCGCGGGTCGATCAGGTCGAGCGGCTCCAGAGCCGGGGAATGAAGTCGTCGCGCTCACCTCCCCAGCGATGGGGCGCGGATCGGTGACTTCGGGTCACTCGAAACTCCCGAATTTGGGGGCAGCGTGCGCGTCCAGGGGCGTTGGGACGTGACAAAACGCGCACGCTGGCGGCCCGAGCTGTCAGACCCTCCGTGTATGAGCATCGTGGGGGTGGCGATGGTGGGCACCGGCCCTCCCATCACCCCTCGAGGCCTGTTGCTCGCCCGTTGGGGCTGCGTCGTCGAAAGCCTCCTCAGCCGCGTCGATGCCCAAACTCGCCTCGAACGTTCCGCTCCCCACCGTCATAGCCCGGCCAAGAACGGGCCCACGAGCTTGGCGAAGTCCTCGGGGGCGTCGACGAAGGGAAAGTGACCGCTCTCTTTCATCAGCTCAAAGCGGGCGTGGGGGAACGCCGAGGCGAAGTCGCGGCTGGCGACCTCTGGGGTGAGGTCCCTCGCCCCGTGCACCACCAGCACCGGAACGGTCACCTCCTGCATCAGGTCCCGCCAGTCGTGGCGCGCGCCCAGCCCGAGGTAGGCCGCTTGTACCGCGAAGCCGCCGACCGCCGAGGGGTCGACCGGTGGCACCTCGAAGCGAGCCACCTTTGCCGCCAGCGAGAAGTACTGCCCGAGCTCGGCGTTGAAGGCAGTGAGCTGCGACTCGGTCTTGCCCAACAGCGCATCGAGCTGAAACGAACGCCTGAGGTACGCCTCGAACTCGGCCCGCTTGCCCTCGGGCAGCCGGGCGCGAATCTGGAGGAAGAGGCCTCCGTGCCGCGAGGGCGCTGCGAGGAGATCGGCCGGCGCCACCAGCACCAGGCCCTTGACCCGCTGGGGAAACTCGGCGGCGTAGAGCGAGGCCAGGAGCGCCCCGAAACCGTGGCCCACCAAGATGAGCTGCTCCTCTTTGAGGGTCCGCCGGATTCGCTCGAGATCGGCCACCTGCGCCGTCAACCCGACCTCCGCCTCGAGCTTCCGCGCGGCGGGGAAGAAGTCCTTGGCGTCGACCTTCTCCACCGGCCGAGTGGAGCCACCGCAGCCCCGTTGATCCCAGGTGAGAAACTCGTACTGCGAGGCGAGGCTGGTGAACCCGGCCGGAATCTCCGAGAGGGGCACCGCTGGCCCCCCGTGGACGATGAGCACCCGGCGACCCCGGCCGACGCGGTGCACTCGCACCGACACGCCCTTCTCGAGCTGCCAAGTCGCGGGGTCGGCGCTGTCGTCGACGGCCTCGAAGGCCATGGCCCGCACGCGGCCTGGCACGTAGAGGGGCGACTGGGCCGTGGTGATGAACCAACGAGCGAGGCTGAGCGCCAGCACGACCCCTACGCCCACGACGATGAACACCGAGCGTCGAGAGATCACGCCGCGACCCTCGCCTTTCGTCGCCGGAGCAACCCGTCGAGCACCTGGCGAGTGGTGGCGGCCCAAGCCTCCATGGCGTCGCCGGCGCCCTCCACCTCGACGTGGGTGCCGTCGAGCCAACGCACCAAGGGCCTCGACCCCGAGGCGTCGACGTAGGCATCGGGCGCCCTGTCTCCCTCGAGGTGCTCGGGCGGGCTGGCGCCGAACACCATCACCCGGGCGCGCTGGCCGTGCACCTCGCGAGCGTGGGTGATCGCCGCCGCCGACGAGTCGGCCAGGGTCAGCTCGAGTTGACCGCGCTCGTGGTACTCGCGGAGGGCCAGCGCCAGGACGTCTTTCTCCTCTTGCAAGGGGGCCTCTCCGTCTTCTCGGGTGAACACCAACTCGAAGCGCACCGCCTCGGTGTCGAGCCACTCGGACAACCGCCGGACGAGCGCCGTGACGCTGCCGAGGAGCCACACCAGCCGCTGCCACGACTCCTTGACGTCCAGCACCCTCGCCCGAACCAGCGAGGGGTCGAAGACCAGCACCAAGACGCGCTTGCGACGCACCGCCACCGACTCGTCTCGGGCGTAGTACAAGAGCTCGCTCTCCACGAAGCGGACGTCGAAGAGGTCGGGCCGCGACGCCTCGTCAGCGCTGGCCTCCATGTACATGAGCTCGCTGGTGACCAGGTTCTCGAGGGTGCCCTGAGTCGAGATGCTCGAAAAGCCGCCCACCGGGTAGGCCGAGTCCTCCTCGAGGCGGGTTGGCGTTTCGCCCTCGTCGAGCGCGTGCCCCCGCAGGCGGGTGGGGAGCCGCTCCTCGATGGCCTGGGCCACTTCGGCCAGTTGGCCCAGGGCGACGCGCGGGCCCAGCCCCTTGAGGGCGGCGATGTTCTCGATGAGGAAGACCTCGGCGTCAGACAAGAGCTCGCGGGTGCGCCGCGCTGCTCTAGCCATCACCTGGAAGCCCTCGGCCAACCGCGCCGCCATGGCCTGTTGATGGAGCGCCGCGCGACCCGCCTCGAGCACCTCGTCGATGGGCCGGGTAGCGAGCCGCCGCACGCTGCCGGTGGGCAGACCAGTCCCCACGGTGACGCCGAGGCGCTGCAGCACCTGGGCGACGGTCATGCCGACGGCGGCGGCGTGCAGTTCCTTGGGAGCGGCGGCGACGGCCTCGGTGAGGCGAGTCCACCGGCGATCGGCCGTGAGCCGGGCCAGCACGTGATCCTCATAGGCCCGCAGCGCGTCTCGCACCGAGACCAGCGCCGGCGGCGTCACCGGGAGCAAGCGCTCGCCGTGCAAGAGCGCCGTGAGGTCGATGGCCAGCGTCGGAGAGGGAATCAAAGGCCGCTCGGTGTACGCGGCCTCGAGCGCCCTCACGGCCGACTCGTACCAGGTCGGCGTCACCGCCGCGTCGCGGGCGAGCGCGAAGGAGCCCGAGAGAAAAGCCTCTGCCTGGGTGCCGCCGAGCCGCTCGAAGGACATCAGAGAGAGTATGCCCCGAGTGAGGCGCCGAGGAGAACCCGGCGAGACAGCCCCCCCTCGTCAGGTGGCCGAATTCAGCGGAGCGATGAGCCCCGCGTCGAGGAGGCGCTCCATCGCGGCGATGGCATCTGGTCGCGTCTTCCCGCAGGTCTCGAGGGCCGCGATGATCTGCGTGAGGTTGACGCCGCCTGGCGCGACCTCGGCGAGGTAGAGGCCGTCATCGGCCTGCAACCGGTAGGTTCCCGCCCAGGCCGCGCGGGCTGCGTCGAACGAGGCGCGCCCACTCTGGGCCCGGGAGGCCACGATGAGCGAGCGGTACGAGGCCTCCGCCTCGGTGCCAGTCGCGGAGAGGCCGAAGCGCTGAGACCGAGGCCAGCGGAGCGGGCGAGGACGATCCTCGAGCGTCATGGTGACAGCACCAACGAAGGGTGAAGACAGGAAACCAACAAAGAGGACCTCACTGAAAGATGGCGCGACTTCAGCCACTTGGCCCCGTCGGCGCCGTCGGTGTTGCTCCTACCACAGGGGCGAGCAAAGGGCGAGACACGCGGGGCGTACGGCGAGGGAGTGATCGACCCTTCGACCGCGGTACGAGAGCGCACTCCACCGACGGCGAAGGAGCTCGTGATGCTCGCCCGGAGCCCCAGACCTCCAGCCCGCGAGCCATGCCTCGGGCCCTTCCATGCCTATTCGCCCACAGCATCCATCCACTGACCCGAGGTACTATGTGAAGCAGGTGGTGATGGTTGTTCCAGTGAGACCTGGTCTTGGAGTCGGCCATGCAGTCATGACCACGGCGAGTCTCCGCAAGTGAATGCAGCTCGCTCGCGTGGCCCAGGTCCTCCCCCACCTGACCATTTGGCGAAAGATGAGAACCCTCTCATCTATGTCTCATGCAGTTCCAAAGATCCACCCCTACGGTGCACGTCATGTTGCTCAGCCCGCTCGCGCTCGTCCTGACCGCTTCCCCTTTGAGTTTCGATGACGCGTTGAGACTTGCCTCTGAGGCTCCCGTCGTCGCAGGCGGACGAGAAGCGGTCACCGCGCGCAAGCGCCTGGGGGCCACAGTCTCGGGGCTCACGGCGAACCCGCAAGTCGGCGTGCAGGCCGGCTGGCGCAAGCACGAGAAAGACCAGGGCCCCGAGCTGTTCGGCAGCATCGCTCAACCGCTGAACCTGGCCGGCTACGGCGGGGCGAGGCGCGCGGCCCTGAGCCGGGAGCTGGAGCACGAGGAGTCCCTCGGCAAGACGGTGCTCCTCGGCGTGCGGCTGAGGGTGGCCCGGTCGTGGTTGTCGGCCTGGGCGGCGCAGACCTCGTTGCACGAGGCCAAGCGCGAGCTCGACCTGGCCACCGACTGGTCCGCGCGGGTGGAGCGGGCCGCGGTGGCCGGTGGCCTGACGAAGGCCGACGCTGCGGCGGCGCGGGGGTGGAAGGCCGAGGCGGCGCTGGCTGCTTTGGCCGCCGAGGGAGAGGTGTTCTCCGCCGGCGTGATGCTGAACGCGGCGCTGGGCGTCGACGCGACCGAGCCGTCTCAGGCCGCGGAGGCGCTCCCCGAGCTGCCGCTCCCTCAGCCAGCCGAGCTGTCCCAGAGCCTCGAGCGCGCCGAGCACGCCCCGGGCGTCGCGCAGTGGGCCAACGCCCGTGACGCAGAGGAAGCCCACCTCGTGGAGGTGCGCGCCGCCAACAGCACCTGGCTCCAAGTGGGGGTGCACGCCGGTCGGGAGGGGTCGGGAGACCTGATTGGGCTGGGCACGCTGCAGCTCACGCTCCCGATGTTCGACCAAGGGGAGCGCGACCAAGCGCGGTACAAGGCCCTCGCCGCCAGGGCCGAGGGTGACCGGCGAGACGCGCTCGCTCGCGCCCGTGCCGAGCGGGTCGATATCATTCACGAGCTGGAGCACACCAGGGAGGTCCTCGACATGGTCGAGGGCGACCTGCTCCCCGCCGCCGAGGACGCCGCGCGCTTCGCCCAGAAGCGCATGGAGGGTGGCGAGGGCAACGCGTTCGAGTGGGTCATGGCCCGCCGAACCGTTCTCATGGCGAAGGGCCGCCGGCTCAGGGCCCAGGCCGATCACACCATGTCACGCTTCGCGGCCGCCGAGCTCGCCGCCGCCACCGGAGAAACCCCATGAACGCCGCCGTCTCTCTCTCGACCTCTCGCCGCGGGCTCCTCGCGGCCATGCTCGCCCTCTCCTTCTCGTGCTCCAAGCCCGCGCCCGAGGCCGCGCCCCCGCCCTCCGAGCCGAGCTCCACCACCCGGTGGGTTCGAACCCGGCCGGCCTCGGAGGCGTCGCTCCTCGAGGCCCCCGCGCGGGTGCTGGCAGCGCCCGAAGCCGCGGCCGCCGTCTCTCCCCCACTGCGCGCGCGGGTCCTCAAGGTGAGGGTCCAGGCGGGGCAGCGGGTGGCTCGCGACGAGCCCTTGCTCGACGTGATGATGCCCGAGCTGGTGCAGGCGGCGGGCGCCTTCTCGGCGGCGACGTTGAAGCTCGAGGCGTACACGCGGCGAAAGGCACAGCTCGACGCGCTCAAGGCCGACGGGCTGGTGCGCAGCGCCGAGCTGGCCGAGGTCGAGGCGACCATCGCCACCGTGCGCGCCGATGCCCAGGCAGCCAGGGCCACGCTCCGCGCCGCCGGGGTCGCTGATCGCCAGGCCGAGGGGCTCCTCGCGTCAGACGGGTCCGTCTCGCTCAGGGCCCCCATCGCCGGGCTGGTGACGGCGGTCGACGCGGTGCCAGGCGAGGTGCGCGAGCCGACTGGCCACGCCTTCGTCGAGCTGGCAGGCCAGGGCAAGTGCCAGGTCGAGGCGCGCCTGCCGGGGGCCTTCGTCGAGGGCGCCCAGTTCGAGTTCATCACCACCTCGGGAGTGCGCGTGCCGCTCAAGGCCATCTCCGTCTCGCCACGGGTCGAGGCCCGTGATGGGGCGCGGCTGGCCTGGTTCTCGGCGGCCGAGAACGACGACCTCTTCCCCGGTGCGCCAGGCCGGGTGCGGCTCATCGCCGAGAAGAGCTGGCGGGCGGTGCCCACCCGCTCGGTGGTGGGCCACGCCGACGGCGCGCGGGTCGTGATTCGAAGGGGTGAGACCCCAGCCCAGGTGCCGGTGCGGGTGGTGGCCTCCTCGGGCGCCGAGGCGGTGGTCGAGGGGCTGCCCGAGGGCGTCGACGTGGCGGCCGACGGCGACCTGGTCGAGATGAGGGCCAACTGATGATTCGCCGGCTCGCGTACTTCTCGGTCGATCACCGAGGCTGGGTGGCTGGCCTCTCGCTGGGGCTGGCGGCCCTCGCCTTGGCGGTGGGCATTCGCCTGCGCCTCGACGCCATGCCAGACATCACCAACAATCAGGTGCTGGTGCTGACCCGCGCCCCGGGGCTCACGCCCGAAGAGGTGGAGCGCGTCGTCACCCGCCCCGTCGAGGTGGCCTTGGGCGGCGTGCCCGGGCTCCTCGAGCACCGGAGCCTGTCTCGCTATGGCATCTCGTCGGTGACGGTGGTGTTCGACGACTCGATGTCGCCGTGGCTCGCCCGGCAGATCGTCACCGAGCGGCTCCTGACGCTCTCGCTGCCCGACGGGGTGGAGCGCCCCGAGCTGGGGCCACTCTCGGGCGGCTTGGGAGAGATCTTCCACGTCACCCTCTCGTCCGCTCAACGCACCCCGGCCGAGCTCCTCGAGCTGGCCACCTTCCGAGTGGCTCCGCTGCTCAAGGCAGTGCCCGGCGTGGTGGAGGTCAACTCATGGGGTGGCGCCGAGCGCACGCTCGACGTGGTGGCCGACCCCGCCAAGCTGGCCGCGCGAGGCATCGAGCTCAGTCAGCTCAAGCAAGCCCTCACGGCGGCGACCGGGAGCAGGGCCGCCGGGGCGTTCCCCTCGACCTCGGGCCAGGTGCTGGTGCGCGCGGTCGCTCGGCCGCTGGGCCCCGGTGAGCTGGGCTCGGCGGTGGTGGGAGGCTCGGGCATTCGCGCCGCCGACGTGGGCGACGTGGTCGACGGCACGGCCCTGCGCCTGGGCGCCTCCACGGCCAATGGCCGAGGCGAAACGCTGTACCTCATGGTGCAGATGCTGCGAGACGAGAACGCCCTCGAGGTGGTCGGCCGCATCCACGACGTCGTTCCCAAGCTCAAGCGGGCGCTCCCCGACGACGTGCGCCTCGACGTGGTGTACGACCGCAGCGTCTTGGTGGGTGGCACGCTGCGCACCGTCGGCATCAACCTGGTCGAGGGCGGCCTGTTGGTGATGCTGGTGCTCCTCGCGTTCCTCGGCTCGCCGCGGGCGGGCCTCCTGGTGGCCAGCGTCATTCCGCTCTCGATGGCCTTCGCCACCGCCGCCATGGCGGCCCTCGACGTGCCCGGCAACCTGATGAGCCTGGGCGCGCTCGACTTCGGGCTCCTGGTCGACGGGGCCATCGTGCTGATCGAGAGCATCTTCCACGGCCTCCACAAGGAGCGCCATCAGCACCACAACATGCGGGCCCGGGTTCGCGAGGTGGCTGGGCGCAGCGCCCGGCCCATCTTCTTCTCGCGCATGGCCATTCTCCTCGTCTACGTGCCGGTGCTGTCGCTCACCGGCGTCGATGGAAAGATGTTTCGGCCCATGGCGTTGACGGTGGTCTTCGCCCTGCTGGCCGCCCTGGTGCTCACCCTCACCTACGTGCCGGCGATGGCCAGCCTGCTCTTGCGCGAGGTCGACGTACCCACCAAGGATCCCCTGCTGGTGCGGGCGCTCAACTTCGTCTACCCGAAGACCCTCGCGCCTGGCATTCGGCACCGCTGGGGTGTCTTCGGCGGGTCGGCGCTCCTGCTCGTCTTCGGCATCGTGGTGGCCGCGACCCGGGGCGTCGACTTCACCCCTCAGCTCGACGAGGGCGACATGGTGGTGCAGACCACCCGCAGACCAGACATCTCGCTCGAGGAGGCGGTCGCCGAGGCGCGCATCATGGAGTCGGTGCTGCTCTCGAAGGAGTTTCCCGAGGTGGTGCAGGTCGTCTCACGCATCGGCAGCCCGGCCGTCGCCACCGACATCATGGGCCTCGAGCAGGCCGACGTCTTCGTCAAGCTCAAGCCCAAGAAGGAGTGGCGCCCCGGGCTCACCCGCGAGGCCCTGGTGCAGCAGATGGAGCGGGCCCTCGCCGAGCGGGCTCCCGGGGGCGAGCCGGCCTTCACCCAGCCCATTCAGATGCGCTTCAACGAGCTCCTCGGCGGCGCGGTGACCGACGTGGGCCTCTCGGTGTACGGGGAAGACCTGGGCGAGCTGTACCGGCTCACCAACGCCCTGGCCACCGAGCTGGCAACGGTACCAGGGGCGGCCGACGTGCGCGTGCTGGCTCCGCCCTCAGTGCCGCTCATGACCGTGAAGCCCCGGGCCCTCGACGCGGCCCAGCTCGGCTTCACCGCCAGCGAGGTGATGGACTCGGTGCAGGCCGCGCGGGTCGGCCTCGACGTGGGGCTCACCTACGACGGCAACGTTCGCATCCCGATTCGCCTGCGCCTCGACGGAGCGAAGGACGCCTGGGCGCTGCCCTCGCTCCCACTCCCGGTGGCCACCGGCGGAGTGGTGCCGCTCTCGCGGGTCGCCGAGGTCATCGCCTCGGAGGCGCCCGGGCTGGTGAGCCGCCGCAACGGCGAGCGCCGGCTGGTGGTCGGCTTCAACGTGCGTGGGGCCGACCTCGGCACGGTGGTGCAGGCAGCCCAGGCCCGCGCCGAGAAGAACGTTCGCCTCCCCAGCGGCTACCGCCTCGAGTGGGGTGGCCAGTACGAGAGCTTGACCAACGCGACGCGAAGGCTTTCGCTCGTGGTACCGGCCGTGCTCGTCCTCATTCTCACCGTGCTGACGCTGACGTTCTCTCGGGTGCGGCCCGCGCTGGCCATCTTCACCCTGGTGCCCTTCGCCTGCGTCGGCGGCATCTTGACCCTCGCCGCGCGCGGCATGCCCATCTCGCTGCCGGCGGCCATCGGCTTCATCGCCCTGTCGGGCATCGCCGTCACCAACGGCGTGGTGTGGGTGTCGCGCACGCTCGAGCTCGAGAGCTCAGGGCTGGGGCCTGGTGAGGCGGCCAAGCGCTCGGCGCTGGATCGAGCCCGGCCGGTGCTGATGACGGCGCTGGTGGCGGCGCTGGGCTTCGTGCCGATGATGCTCGCCACGGGCATCGGCGCCGAGGTGCAGCGTCCGCTGGCCACGGTGGTGGTAGGTGGCCTGGTGTCGTCGACGTTCCTGACCCTCTTCGTGCTCCCGGCGCTGTGGCCGTACTTCGCCGGCCGCAAGGCGAGGGAGAAAGAGGCGGAGGCCGCATGAAGCTGCTCCTCGTCGAGGATGAGCCCAAGATGGCGCGCATGCTCCAGCGCGGCCTGTCAGAGGAGGGCCACGAGGTCGACGTGTGCGAGCGAGGAGAAGACGCGAAGGCCCAGGCCCAGTCGGTGACGTACGACGTCATCCTCCTCGATTGGGCCCTACCCGATGTCGACGGGCTGACGGTGCTGCGAAGTTGGCGCAGTACCGGGTTGACGACGCCGGTGCTCATGCTGACGGCCCGCGGGAGCACCGGAGAGAAGGTGACGGGCTTGAGGTCGGGCGCCGACGACTACCTGGTGAAGCCCTTCGACTTCGAGGAGCTGCTGGCGCGCATCGAGGCACTGGTGCGGCGAGGGGGCTCGATGAGCAGCCCGGCGTGCGGCTCGGTGTCCATCGACCCCCGCAGGCGGACGTTCAAGCGCGGCGATCAAGAGGTCGACCTCACCGCGCGGGAGTTCTCTTTGGCCCTCGAGCTGTTCTCTCACCCCGGTGAAGTGCTGACGCGGGCGAGGCTCTTGTCCGCCGTCTGGGGCACCAGCTTCGACGGGGCGCCGAACGTGGTCGACGTCTACGTCGGCTACCTGAGGGTGAAGCTCGGCCAGCTCGCGGCCACCGACGTGGAGATCGCCACCGTGCGCGGGGTGGGCTACCGGCTCAACCCCACCACGCTGGGCGCCCCTTCTTGACCCTCTCCACCCGCCTCTGGCTCCTCGGGGCGGCGCTGCCCGTCGGGGCGTTGATGGTGGTCCTGGTCATCGCTGACCAACTGTTTCACCTCGCGTTGACGAGCTCCCTCGACCGGGCCTTGCTCGCTCAGGCGGCCGTCGAGAGCGTCAGTCTGTTCGACGGGCCGGAAGACCGGCCACACCTGCACATGGCCAGCTCGCCGTTGCTCGAGACCGTTCAGCTCTTCGCACCCCAGGGCACGGTGTTCGGCCCCGACGGCGCGGCGGTGGTGAGCTACCCCTTAAGAGAGCTCCCCTCGGAGCGGGTGTACCCGGGCGTGCCGGGCGAGCCGCCCCAGCTCAGCACCGTCGACGTGGGGGGAGCCAAGGAGCGGCGTCTCTGGGTGACCGTGGGCTCGGACAGCGGCCGGCCCTATGGCTTGCGCCTCTCCGCATCGATGGCGCTCATCGAGGCGTCGACCAGCACCTTTCACTGGGTGGGCTTCCTCTCGACGCTGGCGGCGGCGACGCTGCTGGTCCTGGCGCAGCTCTCGCAAGGCAGCCAGCTCCGCGCCCGACTGTCTGGGTTGCGGCGACACCTCGAGGCGGTGCGAAAGGGCGATCTCGAGCAGACGCTTGCCCCCGAGTCGGAGCGCGACGAGCTGTCTGAGCTGCGAGAGGTGCTGGCGAGGGCCACCACGGCGCTCAAGCAAGCCAAAGAGACCCAGGAGCGCCTCCTCGCCGACGCGGCGCACGAGCTGAGGACTCCGCTCACGCTCATGCGCACCAGCCTCGATCTCGCCCTCAGACGAGACCGCACGCCCGGAGAGCTGAGGTCGGCCCTGCGGGAGACGCACGAGGAAGTGGTGCGGCTCACCGCTCTGGCCAACCGGCTGCTCGACACGGTCGCCCTGGGCAAGGGCGAGCTCGTGCCAGCGCCGACCGACCTCCGCGACCTCGCGGCGATCGCCACCGACGCGGTGCGGCCGGACGCCCAGGAGCGCGGGCTCAGAATCAGCCTCGACGCACCAGGCCCCGCGACCATCCAAGGCCACGCCGACTCCCTGCGCCAGGCCCTCGACAACCTGCTTTCCAACGCCCTCAAGTTCGCGCCCAAGGGCACCGAGGTGCTGGTGCGGGTCGCCCGCGAGGGCTCGTCTTGGGTGCTGTCGGTGCGCGATGAGGGGCCAGGCATTCCTCCGGCTGAGCGCGCCGCCGTGTTCGAGCCGTTCCACCGCGTGCCCGGCTCGAAGCCCGGCGCCGGCCTGGGCCTCACCATCGTGCACGAGGTGGCCCGGCTTCACGGCGGGCGGGCCCTCATCTCAGACATTCCCCGAGGCGCCGAGGTCCGCATCGAGCTGCCAGCTGGGGACCCACCTCCGCCGGTCGATCAGAAGAAGAAGTAGGCGCTGGCCTGCACTCTGTCGTTCACGGCGGTGACGCCGTCTTGGTACACGTCGACGATGCGCGAATAGTCGAGCCCCGCGCGGATCTGCTGCGTCACGTCGACGAAGAACCCGCCGTCATAGAAGTTCGAGTGGTTCCGAACCTTCGCCGGAGACGCGAAGGCGGCGGCGTTCTGGAGCTGCGAGTGCCCCCAGGTGCCAAACAATGCCACCCGGCCACTGGGGAAGTAATACTCCAGGCCAGCCACACAGGTCAGCCACTGAGGCTGAATCAGCTTGCCCGACGAGTCGAAGGCTGCCAGGCCGCTGTCGATGACGCCGCTGGTGCCAAAATTGGAGCCAGTGGTAACGGGGGGCAAACTCGTGATTGTGGTGGCGTTGGCGACGCCACCGGTGAGGCCAGTGTATTGGTCGTTGACCGACTTGCCAATCGCCCCCTCAGCAACGAGAGACAACGAGTTGCTCTTGTCCTCTTTGCTCCCAGGAATGACAGGGATGTGTGCGCTGACGGCAAGGCCACTGCCAGTGAGGAAGTAGCTCGAAGCGGATTGCGACGCGCTGCCGACCGGGTACGGCACTCCCACGACCAACTGCCGAACCGTCCCCGACACGCCAATCGACGCGGGAGCGAGGGCGGTACCAGAGATCGAGCCGCTGCGCCACCCGGTCCACTTGGGGAAGAGAATTCGGGCGGCCGCTTGCCCCTCTGGTACGGCCGAATCACGCTGGGTTGGGCGCATCGCTGCGACGGCCAGCTCCACGTCGACGTACTCGGTCTTGATGGTCTTGGAGACGCGGAGCTGAACATTGCGCCCGTAGACCTCTCCCGGCAGGCCCGCCCACACGACGATCGCGGGCACGTAGTTCGGCGCAAACCCGTACAGGTTCCACGTCTGACCAAACAGCACGTCGACGATGGGCGTCTCGACCTTCGCGTAGGCGTGACGAATGCGCAGCACCGGGCTGGTGAAGAAGCCCGCCTCACTCAGGGTCGCGGATGTGCTGGCGATGGAGCCCGACCCGGCGCCTCCCTGGAAATCGAGCTCCATGGTTCCGCTCGTGCGGATCGAGCCCACGGCGGGCGGTGCGAAGCGAAAACCAAAGCGGCTGTGACGTATCGCCACCTCGAAGCGCGGATGCGTCCCCGCGTAGGTGTCAGGCCGGGCGACCGCCGAGTTCCCCGGGTATTCATTGAAGCTCTGCGTGGAGTCCCACATGAAATCCGTCTGAACGAAGCCGTACAACGTGGTCTTCCAGCCGGCGACGTTCACGGTCGCGCCATCTCCCGCGCGCCCACCGGCACTGTCACCCACGTCCCTGAGCGCCGACTCGTACTCCGCCTCGGTGATGACGCCCTTGGCGCGGAGCAGCTTGAGAGTGGTCAGCTCGATCAACGGCTTGACCGGGGCTGGCGCCGGAACCGGCTCGGCCGGGAGGAAGGTCGAGGGAGAGGCCGCGGGGTTGGTGATGACCGCACCCGGTGGTGAGGCCGGAGGCGCGGCGTTGACCATGGGCGCCGCGAGGAGACCGACAAGCAAGACAGCGAGCCTTGAGTTAATGTTCATGGCATTGTGTTTCGTTCAAACGGGTGAGCGGGCGTGTTGTCTCATACGTAACGGCGTACAACTCTCCAACGCAACGACAGTAGACTCCTCCTCTCAAGGAAGAGGCGAGTGAGCTCCCGAGGCCGAGGCGCCAGTCACGGTCCCGGTGGCGCGGGGGCCGCGGCGACAGAGCTCGGAGAAAAACGGGGGCCGCGATCGACCGGCGCGAGGTGGCCTTCCACCGCATCGAGGATGACCTCTGGCTCGTTCGCCTCGACCTCTGTCTCCCCGTCGAGCCTCCGATGCAGTTGCTTCATGTCGAGCTCACCGGTCCACTTGGCAACCACCAGCGTGGCCACGCCGTTGCCGATGAGGTTCGTCAACGCGCGCGCTTCGGACATGAAGCGGTCGATGCCGAGAATGAGCGCCAGCGCCGCCACCGGCACCGCGCCCACCGCCGAGAGGGTGGCGGCGAGCACGATGAAGCCGCTGCCCGTGACGCCAGCGGCGCCCTTCGAGGTCAGCATCAGCACCGCCAGCAAGGTCAGCTGCTGACCCAGCGTCATCGGGGTGTTGGTGGCCTGGGCGATGAACA
>PMBV01000241.1:0-145 GCA_003153055.1 Myxococcales bacterium | reverse complement strand
GAGGTCCCCAGCACGATGAGCAACTCCTCCTTGATGTAGCGAACGAACTTCCAGACCGAGAAGCCATGGAGCCGGGTGACGAGCCCGAGCACGAGGAAAATGAAGATGAAGCAGGTGAAGTAGAAGGTGGCCATCAGCTTGCCCA
>PMBV01000327.1 GCA_003153055.1 Myxococcales bacterium | reverse complement strand
CTCCGCCGTCCGCGGTGCCAATGCCAGTGCCTGGATGACGACAACGAGCCCATCTCCGGCGCGAAGCTCCATCGCTCGCCGGAATTGATCGGGAGCGCCCGCGGCTGACCGCGAGACCGATGAAGGTCCCCCCCATTGCGGTCGCGGCACCCACTTCGTGAGAATGCGGCCATGGGGAGGGTCACAGCAGCAGTCGAGCAGCTCCAGACACGCCTTCAGCTTCGGCGGTGCACGAGCGTCGGCGCGGGCGTGCGTGTGTTTGGCAAGGTAGCGGTCGTCGACGCCGGTGTCCGTCGCCTCGGTGCGCGAGTGACGCTCGACGGGTCGACGTGCCCGATCGAGCTCAAGGCCGAACCGGGGGGTGAGCTGATCCTGGGTGACGACGTGCACATCGATGGAGGTGCGTCGGTCTGGGCATGCGGCCGCATCGTCATCGGCGCTCGCGTGCGCATCGGAGCCTACTGTCAGATCCTCGATAGTCACTTCCACATCCCCGGAGAAGATCGACACCTTCGGCCCCAACCGACTCCGGTGATCGTGGAAGACGACGTCGTGCTGGGGCCCCACTCCATCCTCTTGCCGGGGGCCCATGTCGGTCGGGGGTGCGTCGTCCACCCGCGCACCGTGGTGACCAGGCGGGTGCCACCACACTCCGAGGTGCGAGGCGTACCTGCCACCGTGAGGCCACGAAACCCATGAGCATCGCAGCCGGCATACTCTCTCGCCTGACGACGAGTTCCCGCAGCGCGGTCAAGGTGGCGCTCGCGGCGGTACTGTTTCGACGCTGGACCTTCGGCGATCGCATTTCCGCCGACGGGTACGTCCGCGTGAAGAACGAGGGAACGCTCCGACTGGGCCGCCTCGTCGACTTCCGTGGGGGCATCGTGCCGACGGAGATCATCGTTCGCCCTGGAGCCGAGTTGGTGCTCGGGGAGTCGACGGCCGTCAACTACGGGGTCTCCATCGAGTGCTCGACGCGCATCAGCCTCGGGAAGGGTTGCATGCTGTCGAAGATGGTCCGCATCCGCGACGCCGACGGCACCCGGACGGCTCCCATCACCATCGGAGAAGGCGTGTGGATCGCCCACGGCGCCTTCATCGAGCCGGGGGTCACCATCGGCGACGGCGCGGTCATCTCGGCGGGCAGCGTCGTCACGCAAGACGTGGCGCCCCGCACCATGGCCATCGGCAACCCGGCGCGCTCGGTGCCCCTCGCCGCGCGAGGAAAGCCCTCCGGTGCCCGAGCGGCTGAGCAAGGCGAGCGTCCGGGAGGCTCCACGAGGGAGCGCTGAAGCGTCGAACAGGTTGCCCAACCGTCGCGAGGCGAGCGAGACCCCAGAGCGCCGAACAGGTTGCCCACCTGCTGCGGCGAACGATCCTCTCGCTGCGCTGGGCTGCCCCTCTCCTGCTGCGCGGTCCTCCTGGGCCCAACGGCACAGCTCCGGTGCTCGTCGCTCGGGTGCCGGTTCGCTTCGCTCGGCCTCAGCGATCGCCCAGCGGCAGGGTGCGCACCACCTTCGCCGGGTTTCCCATGACGAGCGTGTTGGGGGCGACGTCGTCATGCACGACGGCCCCTGCTGCCACCACCGAGCCGTGCCCGAGCCGAACGCCCGGGAGGATCAACGACTGCATGCCGATCCACACGCCGTCCTCGACCACGATGGGGCGACCGACGACCTCGTACGACATCCGCTGTGAGCCAGCCCCGAGCTCATGGGTGCCGGTATAGAGGGTCGCACCGGGCCCGATGCTGACGCGCTTGCCGAGGGTGATGGGTGCGTCGAGTCCGAAGGTGACGCCGGGGGCGATCACGCATCGCTCCCCTGCTTTGAGTTGAGTGATGGCCCTCGGCGGGCCGACCACCTTGATCGCACCGAGCACCACGGCGCCGCGCCTGAGGTCGCAGCCGGTGAGCTTGAAGAGCGTCGAGCGCACCCGGCACAGCGCGAAGTCCGGCAGAAGGCGGTTCAGGGTCGAGAACGCGCTGAGGCGAAGGTCCATGTCGGCGATCGCCGTTCGCACCTCGCCGGCCGTCTTCTCGAGCAGCCCGCGCGGAGCCCCGGCGAGTGGTTGAACCGAGGGAGCGGCGCCTCTCATGGGGTCTGCTCCTCAGCCATTGCCATCACCGCGTCGTTCAACGCCCGGAGGCTGCGGAGGCTGGCGAGTGCGTTGCTCGGCAGCACGATGCCGAAGGCCCCCTCTACCGCCACCAGGACGTTGATCGCCGCCAGCGAGTCCCACCCCTCCACCCGCTTCAATTCGTCGTCATCGCGAGCCCGCTCGACGGCCCTCACGACGGTCGCCACGACGGTCCTCAACCTGTCGAGGTGGGCCTGCGCGGCCTGGGCGTCGCGAGCGGAAGGAGCGAGAATGGGGGAGAACGCGCCCGACGCAACGCTCGCTCCGACGGTGCCGCCTCGGGGGATACGAGCCCCGTCGGCCACCACGGCGCCGTGAAGGACCAACGCCCCTTCGTCGAGGATGGCGCCCCTGCCGATGGTGATGGCTGCCGGGGTCGGTGTCGTCGCTCCGGCGTCCGTATCCGTCACCATGCAGGACGGGCCGAGCCACGCGCCCGCTCCGATGACGATCCGGCCCTGCGCGAGGATGGTACAGCCGGCCTCGAGCACGACCGAGTCGCCGATCTCGATGCTCCCGCGAGGACCGGACACCAGCGTCACGGGCGAAGGTCGAGAGACCAACGTGACGTCGTCGCCGAGCATGATGACTCCCTGCGCCTCGATGTGGGGGGAGCCGACGAGCCGAGGGCGAGCACCACGCCGTGACACCGCCCGCAGCGCGAGCTGGCTCTGAGCTTCGTGAAGGAGCAGTGCCGTGCTCCGGGCGATCGTGTGGAGGAGCATCGCGAGCCTCTAGCCCAGCCCTGCGAGTTGAACGTGCACTGGCGGAGGCAGCGCCTGTTCGAGCGGAAACACGAGCGCGTCGCCTTCACGCACGAGCGGTGTCTTGGCCCAGAAGTCGAGGCACGGTTTGTTCTTCGCCGTGGGTATGGCCTCGACAACCAGCTTTCGGCCGCCAAGGGTCTTGGCTCGACACACTGCCGCCCAGACGAGCGAATCCTCGACGCGCCGGCCCATGACCCGACAGCTCAGCACATAGTCTTCGAGGAAGACGTCTTCGCCACGGCGCTCGACACTGAACACCCCGGTCAGCCCCGCGTCACCGTAGCGATCGGCCACCCGCACGGCCCATACCTCTCGCGCCGACGCCTGGGCCCAGGCGTCGAGCTCCGGCTCGCTCATTCGGCGTGTGCGCAGGTTCATCTGGTTGGTCTTGTTGAGGAGCTGCGTCGCCCGCGCCAGGTTCGACGGCGCCAGACGCTCGAAGGCGACGGCGATGTCGAGGGCCTGGAGCCAGTCGTCGAAGGAGGCCACCTTGGTTCTGAGCGCGCCGCGCTCCCGCTCCGTCCCGTACATCCGCGTGCGCTCGACGTCTTCGTCACTGATGCGCGGGGTATCGAAGCAGCGCAGTGACTCCAGGGCCCGTACGTACTGCGTGGGGTCCGCCGGCCAGTCGGGGACGAAGACCTCGGGTAAAGCGTCTCGGACCCGCCCGCGCTCCACCGGGTTGTCGTCGATGAAGACGACCGACTGCAGCCCGAGGTTCAGCTCGTGCACCAGCTCGGCGATGTTCTGCGCCTTGTCGTTCCAGTTGATTCGGTACGCGGCGAGGAGCTCGGGCCGCACCACCATCTCGGGGTGAGACCGCATGGCCTCGAGGGCAACGCTCTCTTCGTTCTTGCTGACGACTGCCAGAGTGACGCCCCTGCGGGTGAGGGCGGCGAGACGGTGTTGAAACTCGACGAAGGCCTCGCCCTCGGCATCATGGCCTCCGAGGCGCAGCCCCTCCCATCCGACGTCGCCCACCACGCCGCCCCAGAGCGTCTCGTCGAGGTCGAGAACGACGAGCTTGCGCGAACGACCCAGCGCGCCACGAAGCGCAGCTTTGAGATCGTTCGCGGCCTCGGCGAATACGTCGCCCGAGAACGGCACCTTGCCCAGGTACCAGCGCTTGGGGTTCATCGCACCAGCGCCCGCGGCGGCCACCCACCGCTGCGTATCGAGCACGAAGACGTTGGGGTGCTTCGAGAGCCCCTCGGACAGCCGAAGGTTCATGCGCAAGAGCGCATTGGCCACTCCATTCGGCCCGAACTCGAGCATCCCGTACCCTCGCGAAAAGGGCGGCTGGCAGAAGGAGGGCACGAGCCAGACACGGGCGAGATCGGCCTGATCGCCGATGAGGCTGGCGAAGGCATCGACCTCGGAGAGGATGGCGTCGATCGGTTCTCGATGGCCCAAGAGGAGGCGCCGAAAGGAAGGTGAAACGCGCTCGGCGAGGCTCCACACGACGACGAACGCCAGCGGGGGTGCCGCGCGCTGTCTGAGCTCGAGGAGGCTGGGGACGACCTGGTCGAAGGGCGCGAAGTCGGCGACCATCGCCAGCCCGTCGAAATCCGCCCCCGACAGGTGCCAACCGAGATCGTCAGCCGTGAAGTCGGCCACGACGAGCCCCTGAAACTCCGTGCGGGCCACGGGTGAGGGGGCCGCATTCAGCTGGTTGGGGCTCTGAGCCGGAGCCCGAGCCGGTTCAGCGTGGGCCCGGGCCGAGAGGCCGTCGGCACACCCGACGACCGTGCCGGCCGGCACCGTCACCCCCGGTTCGATTCGAGCGCCGGGCTCCACCCGTACCCGGGGGCCCAGCTTGACGCCGTCACCGATCTCGACCGGCAGGGCGCCCGCTGAGGTATCCTCTCCGTGATCGCGGATGGTGACGAAGGGCCCCAGCTCCACGCCTCGTCCGATGCGGACAGACGCCCGCGCCGAGACCGAGACGCCCAGCTCGAGGGTCGTCCCTCGGCCGATCTCGATCTCGCCCGAGGCGCCGGTGCTGAGCACGACCGGTGCTGACCGTGAGCGAAGCACGACCTCGTCGCCGATGGAGATATGCCCCAGGTTGCAGATGAGCGGCCGCCCGTACGTTCGTACCCGGGTCCCAACTCGATCACAGCCCACCAGGTGGAGAGGCGCGAGCAAACCACCCACGTCCCACCGCCGGGCTACCCATGCTTTCATTCGAAGCCCCCTCGCCTGATTGATTCTGACAACCAAAGCAACGACCGCTGACCAGTTTGATATGCCGAGGACCCCGAATTCAAGACCGCGGAAACTCCTGACACGCGGAAGTCAGTCGGAGCTTGCGCTGGGACATGTGAACCGAACCAACGACGTGGCGCGGTCGAAGGACGCCGTTCGCGAGCCCAAGCCGCTTGGAGTAGTCGATCGCCTTGGGTACGCGGTCAACTCCGGTTTGCCGTTTTCTCTTCCTCTTCTTCCGGGGCCTCGATGGGCGCTGACGCAGTCCCGCGAGGCTTCCGATCCGAATACGGTGGAAATCATGCGAGCACTGATTGTGGTGTGAGCCTTGAACGCAGCAACGGCTCAGGCCACTCGTCATGTCGCCCGTCCTTGGTGAGCGAGGAGCTGGGGCAACAGATCCTTCTCCAACTGGTAGTGGTGGCTCAGCAACCGTCCGTCGAGCACCACCCGAAGACGCCATACGGTGTCGGAGCACGGCGGAGCACCTCGTCGCGGGTAGTGAGCTCAACCACCCGATGCTCGACGCCGGCGCGCTCGGCAGCTGCGATGGCCGCCATGGTCGCGTCCACGATGTAGGGACACTGAGCGGAACGGACCACGGACAGGCCCTTCCCGAACGCCATCGCCTTCTGCTCCCAGCCACCAGCGAAGGTGGGGGCGCATGGTCCCCGAGCGCCTCGCGCCCCAAGACGATTCGGATGCGCGGGTCGCAATCCTCCCCGAGGACACAGCGGAGCGGGCGGCCGGCTCCAGCAGGCTGCTCCGGTTCACCGCCGACAGCTGGTCGAACGGTGAGCTCGCAATGACGTCGCGCGCCCAGCTCCTCGTTTAGAGTCCATCCAATGCTCGCCCAGTCCGCCCCCGACCGCCACGGGCTCTTCCTCTTCTTGATCCCCACCCTCATCTGGGGGACCACCTGGTTGGTCATCAAGTTCCAGCTCGGGGTGGTGGAGCCGGAGGTCTCGGTGGGCTGGCGGTTCGCCTTGGCGGCGGCGCTGCTCCACGGCTGGTGCCTCGTACGCGGCGTGTCGCTCAGGCTGCCGTGGCGAAGTCACCTCGAGCTGGTCCTCCTCGGGCTGCTGCTCTTCGGCATCAACTATGTGTTCACCTACCGCAGCGAGGGGTACCTCACCTCGGGGCTGGTCGCGGTCCTCTTCGCGTCCATGGCCTTCTGGAACCTGCTCGGCGCGCGGCTCTTCTTCGGGACCCGGGCCCCGGCGGCCGTGCTGGGCGGAGCCGCGCTCGGAGTGGCCGGGGTCGCGGTGCTGTTCTGGCCCGAGCTCAACGGCCTGCGCGGAGGCCAGGGGCAGGCGACCGGCATTGCGCTGGGGCTGGGAGGCACGCTCTTCGCCTCGGCCGGCAACCTCTACTCGCAGCGGCTCTCCGGGCGGGGAATGCCGGTGGTGGCTTCCACTGCCTGGGCCATGGGGTACGCCTCGCTGGCGGTACTGGGCTGGTGTGTCGTCCGCGGCCTCCCCCTCGCCTTCGACGCCCGGCCGCCCTACGTCCTGTCGCTGCTCTATCTGGCGCTCTTTGGCTCGGTCGTGGCCTTCGTCAGTTACCTCACGCTCATCAAGCGCATCGGGGCCGGGCGCTCGGGCTACAGCGCCGCCGTCATCCCCGTGGTGGCGATGCTCGCCTCCACGCTCTTCGAGGGCTACCGCTGGACAGCCGAGGCGGTGGCAGGCCTGGTCCTGGTGTCGCTGGGGACGGTGCTGACGCTCCGAGCCCGCGAGCGCGCCACCGCCAGGGTCTAACGGCTGGACCTCGAGACCGAGTCTGGCGGGGAACGAGCGGGCCCCTGGCGGCGTTCCAACCGGGATGGTGCCCTGTCTGATGGCGCTGGCGGTGACCCCCGGGGTCGAGCTGCGCATGAGCGTCGATGGGGGCAAGCCGGCGAGCGGCTGGGTGTACGCGAGGGCCGGCCAGCGGATCGTCCTCGAGGCCGCGAGCTGGCCCCTTCGTGGTGCCCACCCTGCTGCTGTGGAAGAAGGCACCTGAGTGCCGCGCAATCCGCTCACGGGGTGCGTATGGTTCGCGCGCCAGTCAAGGTCTCATTGATGGGGCCAGAGAAGAGCTGCTGTGGAAACGAGTTCATGAGGTAGCCATCAAGCGAGCTGCCCCACCCCTGATGCGTGTAGACGGTCCACTTGTACTCAGTGTGGGGCTCGAAGGTCGCTCCGATGGCGGTCAGATCGGGGAGGACCATGCTGGTGCCGTCCGTGAAGAAGGTGAACTTGGGGCCGCCCGCCCGGACACGCTCGATGGTGAGCAGCCGGACGCCCTTGATGGTATTGGTCCAGAGGAATTCGGTGCCGGGCGCCAGCGCGGAGAAGCCCTCGACGGGAGACACTGCGAGGGGAATCGCTGGCGTCTCGAGCACATCCGCGTAGGTGAATTCTGCGACATAGGACGCCACCGCGAGGCCCGCAACGCTCGCATTCAAAACCTCCACCGTTGCCTTGGTGGATGGGAAGTACACGCGGCGGTCGGCATCGACCGGAAGCTCGACCGAGTCGAAGGGGTCGAGGAACGTCACCTTGAGGTTCCCCTCCGACGGTGCTTTCACTGTCGCCGCGACGCTTCGAGCAGCCGGGATGAGCCTCATTTGGACATCAGGCAACGACGGCGCCAAAGGGAGATTGAGGCCAAACCCCCATGGAGTGGTGACGTCGATCGTCGCTTGGCAATCGCTGCCCGAATCGACGCTAAGCTCTTGATAGGTGTTGAGATAGAGCCGATCGCCTAGCGCATCGACAGTCTCGCAGCCCAACAGGGTACCGACAAAGGTGTTCCCAGTCCGAGTGAGCGAAAAGCGAACGTCCTCGAGCCCCTCAGGAAAAGACAGTGCCTTTTGGGGACTCGGAGAGCAGGAATCCTCACCCACCTTCGCGGTGAACTTCGCAAGGGGCTTGGGCTCAGGCCCTGCCACATCGGTGTCGATCGTCACCTCCATGACCCCTGGCGGCTTCGGCATGGTGGTGGCCGCGTTGAGGTACACGACCGGACCCGACGGCGTGGTGACCACGAGATCGAAGGGTGGTCGTACGTCGGTCAACACGAAAGCGCCGTCTGCGCCGGAGAGCGCTCGGAGTCCTTGCCCCAGCACAGAGACGGGAAGGTTGGGCACCCCGCCGCGGCAAGGGCCACCGGTCAACACCCGGCCGCGCACTGTGAGGGTGTTGCTCGTCTCAGCGGCCTTGGGGCCACACGCTGATGCGAGCGTCACGAGCGCAAGCGCCCACCAGATCCTCTGACGCGCGGCGATGCTGGGCAAGATTCGGGGACCACCGCCGTATGGGGGAAGCTGGACCGACTCCCTTCGCGCGACCCTCGCTACGACGAAACACATCCCACTGCCGTAGCAAAATGGACTGCCGAATCCAAGAAACGGCTGCCTGCAGGCCGAGGCGACTCCAAGGCACTCATCGTCAGTGCCAAACTCCGCAACTCCATAGCCGGGATCGTCGAGGGCGATGAGGCCTTCATCGGAGTGGTGCGCTCGGCGCGACACCCGCCCATGCCCTCGTCACTGCGGTTTCGAGAGAACAACACAGCGGCGGACCGCGCTCACGAGGCCGCCCTGTATCGGGTGTCTCAATGGAATCATGAGGCTGGCCCAAATCCGGAGTGTCCCCTCGCCGCCACACCAGCGACCACCGCCGTCGCCCCCTTTGAGCCAGCCGTCGCACGCCTCCCAGAAGTTGGGGTTCCACCCCATCGTCAAGCCGAAACGGTTCGCTTGGAGCAGCTCCGGCTTCTCGTCGCCCGAGTCCTGGCCGGTCGGCTCCTCGTGTACGGGCAGTTGGTTCCCCCAGCGATACAACGTGTCGACGCCCCCACTCGCGCACCACTCCCATTCGTCCTCGGTCAGAAGCCGCGTCCGCGCCGTCTGCCCTCGAGTCGTCGCCGGGAGAGAACCCATCGTCTCCGCGGGTAGTTGCCGGGCGAACGGTGCTGAGGCCCAGCTCCGCCGGCGACGCAGGGGTGGCCCGCACCTGGTAGAAGGACCCCAGCCGACGGGCCACATCCCGGGGAGCGCGGGCACGACCACTTCGAGATGATCGAACGGCCAGACAGCGTCGCCCGCATCGCCCAGTAGTTCTTGACCAGTGAAGTCGACCCGATAGACGTACACGGCGTTTCCCTGCCACCGATTCCGACGCATGTCGGTCGCTGAACGGCTGAGCGGTCGGCAGCCCTCGTGAGCGCCCTGGAGCGGCCGAGCGTGAAGATCCTCCCTTCGCAACCTCAGCTCCGCCACAGCGCGTCGATGGGAACCGCCGTCATTCGCTCCCCAAACGGCAGCGCGCCCCTTCCCGTGTAGAGGACCACCCCATGGTGAAATCGCTCGCCTGCGTGTGCGGCGAGATGGCGCAGCCCTGCGAAGTCCTCTGCACGAACCGTGTTCGCCGCCTTGACCTCGACCCCGACCAGCCGACCGTCCGAGCTCTCCAGGACACCGTCCACCTCGACCCCGTCGCGCGTGCGGTAGTGCGCCAGGGTTGCCGAGACCGTCGACCAGCCCAGTTGCCTCGCCAGCTCGCTCAGCACGAAGTTCTCGAGCAACGGCCCGACCAGCGAATCGTCGCGTAGGAGACGGTTGAGGTTGCGGCGCTGGAGGTGCGCGCAGAGGCCGGTATCGACGAACAGCAGCTTTCGCATTCGAACCGCGCGCGTCGTGGCGCGATTGCTCCACGCGGCGAGCCGCTTGATGAGAAAGACCTCCTCGAACAGCGAGAGGTAGCGCTCGGCACTGCGCGCCGGAATTCCCGCATCAGACGCGACGCGTTCGACCTTGAGAAGCTGGGCGGGGAGCGCAGCGGTGACGTGCAGCAGGTGGTGAAGCACCTCGCGCCGAGGTACGTCGGACAGCTGAGAGACGTCCCGTTCAACGAGGTCGTGCGCGTACGCTTCGAAGAACTTCGCCCGACGCGAAGCATCGCGACGGGTCGCCTCGGGGAAGCCTCCGCGCGTCAGCCGCTCAACCAACTCGTCGCGCGCGACAGTGCCGTCTGGAAAGCGGGGCTCATCGTCGAAGACCAAATCGACGAAGTGATCGACGCGTGCCTCCAACTCACCTTGCGAAAATGGCCAGAGTTCAACGGTCTCCATGCGACCCACCAGCGAGTCGGGCAGCGCCTTGAGGCCGAGCACCCGCGCTGATCCCGTGAGCAGGAAACCACCGGGCCGATCATCGCGATCCACCGCCGCCTTGATGGCCAACATCAGCTCGGGCGCTCTCTGGATCTCGTCAATGGCCAGCAGGTCGTCGTGCTGAACGAAGCGGGTCGGATCGGCGCGCGCCGCCGCCAGGGTGACGCCATCGTCCAGCGTGCGCCACCGCGCTCCTTCGCGGGTCTTGAGCACCTTCTTGACGAGCGTGCTCTTGCCTGCCTGTCGGGCCCCGTTCACCAACACCACTCGGGTGTCTTGAAGCGCGGTGATCACGGCCTTCTCGGCATTGCGCAGGCGCTTGGCGGGCATGCCCACAGCATACCGGAGTGCCGGATTTGCCACCACATTCGCGCCGGATTTGCCACCACGTTCATGCCGGATTTGCCAGCCCAGCCGGCCTCTAGCTCTCGAACCGGTTGGCGAACGGCGACCTCGAGGTGTGCATCGACGCCCGGGCGCACGGCTCTCGAGGCGATGCATCTCTTCCTTGCTCGCGGCGATGGCCGCGTTGGCCGCCGCTGCAGTCGTGATCGACCCCTTCGAGAGGCGCTCGGCGATCTCGACGAAGGCGTGAACCGGGGTCACGAGTCGAGCGAGCCCATCTACTGACACATGCCAACAGAAGCAGTACGGCTTCTCTCGGGGCCTAACGCCCTCCCCGCGCTACCCGAAGGATGAGTTGAGCCACGGCGCTCCGCCATGTACATGACGTGGCACATGGTGAATCTGAATTCATCATCTGCACGAAGGCCTCACCGTTTGAGAGAACGGCTCAAGGAGGCCACGCGCGAGGCGATCCTCGAGGCGGCCGAGGAGGCCTTCGCCCGAGACGGAGTGCAGGCAGCGCGCATGGAGACCATCGCCAAGGCGGCCGGTGTCGCGGTGGGGACTCTGTACAACCACTTCGAAGATCGCACGGCTCTCCTCGACGCGCTGATGCGTGCCCGGCGGGCGGACCTCATTCGACGCCTCGACGAGGCCCTCGAGGCCAACCCGCGGGCGCCCTTCGCCGAGCAGCTGGACGAGTTCATGAAAGCAGCCCAGGCCCACTTCACCGACCACGGGGGCTTCCTCCGGGTGCTGATGGAGGCGGAGTACGTCAACGTCGGGAAGCGGGTGCTCCAGCCGGGCGAGTTGATGCGGCAGATTCGCGAGCGCCTCGGGGTGCTGGTGGAGCGAGGCGTGCGTGCCAAGGCGCTGCGGGCCGACGACGTGGCCTACTTCAGCTGGTTCTTCCTCGGGTCGATGAAGGGACTGTTGGCCCGGCGCATGAAGGGCCTGGGGCCCGAGCCGCTCTCGGCGCAGCGGGAGGCGCTCATCCGGTTTCTCTTGGTCGGAGGTGGAACGAAATGAACGCGCCCGGCGTCCTCGCGGCGGCTCCGCCCAAGACGAACAAGTGGCTGGTGACGCTCTCGGTGTCGTTCGGCACCTTGATGGGCACCATCGACGCGTCCATCGTCAACGTGGCGCTGACCCACATTCGCGGCACGGTGGGGGCGACGGTCGAGGAGATTACGTGGATCTCCACCGGCTTCGCGGTGGCCACGATTCTGGTGATGCCGCTGACCGCGTTCCTCGGCCGGCTCTTCGGGCAGAAGAGGGTCTACATGGCCTCGCTGGTGCTGTTCCTCGCCGGCTCGGCCCTGTGCGGGCTGGCGCGCTCCCTCGAGAGCCTGGTCATCTTCCGAATCATCCAGGGCCTGGGGGCCGGCGCGCTCCAGCCCACCGAGCAGGCGATCCTCCGGCAGACCTTCCCTCCCAAGGAGCAAGGCATGGCGATGGCGTTGTTTGCTTTGGCCATTCTCATCGGCCCAGCCTTCGGCCCGACGCTGGGCGGGTGGATAGTCGACCACTACGCCTGGCCGTGGATCTTCTACATCAACCTGCCCATCGGCCTGCTCGGCATCGCCATGAGCAGCCGGTTCGTGCACGAGCCCGAGGACATCCGCGCGCACAATGCACTGCATGCCGCGCGCATGCGGCGCGACTTCGACTGGCTCGGCATCGTGCTCCTGAGCGTCGGGCTCGCCTCGCTGCAGTATGTGCTCGAGCAGGGCAATCGCAACGACTGGTTCGACTCGCCGATGATCACCACGCTGACTTGCGTGGCCGTCGTCGGGCTGGTCGGGTTCGTGTACACCGAACTGCGCGCGCCCGCGCCCGCCGTCAACCTGCGACTGTTTCGCGATCCCGTCTTCGCGTCGGCCACCCTGTTGGCCGCCGTGATGTTCAGCAGTCTCATGGCCGGCATGTTCCTGCTGCCGGTGTTCATGCAGGAGCTGCTGGGATTCACGGCGCTCAAGTCGGGCATGGCGCTGTTGCCGCGCGCGCTCGTCATGATGGTGGTCACGCCCATTGTAGGACGCATCTACAACCACGTCTCGCCGCGGCTGCTCGTGGCGGTCGGCGTCACGTGCGTGGCCGTGGGCTGCTGGCAGATGGGGAGCTTCACCCTCGAGACCAGCCAGTCAGGCGTCATCGGCGTGCTGGTCCTGCAGGGGTTCGGCTTCTCCTGCCTGTTCGTGCCGCTCGCGACGCTCGCGCTCAGCTTCGTGCCGCGCGTCCAGATTTCCGATGCCACGGGGCTCAACGCGGTCGTGCGCCAGTTTGGTGGCTCCGCCGGGCTGGCGATCTACGGCACGCTGCTCACGCAGCACGGCGTGCGGGCGCGCGCGCATCTGAGCGAATTCGTGACCGCGTACCAGCCCGGGGTCACCGAGCGCCTGGCGGCAATGACACGCGCGTTCATGATGCGCGGCATGGACGCACTCACCGCGAAAACGGCGGCGCTGCAGGCGCTCTCGGGATTGGTGGCTCGGCAGGGCGCCGTCATCGCGTTCGAGCACATCTTTGCGCTCACGGGCATCGCGCTGGGCTGCACCTTGCCGCTCGTGCTGCTGTTGCGCCAAAGCGAGCACGACGACCATCCAGATGCACAGATCACCGCACAGCAGGCGGCGGTCGAGTAGCGGCCTCCAGCCGCACGCTACGCGCGTCTTTTGGTGGCCGTCCCGACCGAGAGTTCGACCCTCAATCGCGGTCCCACATCTGCATCACCGCCTCGGCCTGACGGAATCCTGCCGTCTCGCGATCCTCGCCAACCTCGGCGCGTCCCTGCTGCAGCGCATAGCGCAGGTGCGCCACCATAGGATGCTCGGGCGGCAGCGGCGTCTGTGCACTCTCGGGATTAGCGATGGCCGTATCGAGCCCGGCTTCCGTCGCTATCGTCAGGTAGGCCCGTTCGAGATCGGGGCGGATTTGCTTGGGCGTTCCCCACGCGAAGTTCGACAGGCCGACCGACAGGTGTACGCCGCGCAGATCCGGATCCCGCCGGATGAGCCGCATGGCGTCCAGCCCCATGTTGACCAGTCCATAGGTATCCGCGCCAACCGGGGCGAGCCCCGGGTCGACGATGATCTGGTCGATGGCGCGATCGGCCTTCGTCGCCAGCAACTCGACGAATCGCGCGGCGGTCGCGTGCACCTCGTGCGCATCGAGACACTGGGCCGCCCCGTCCTCGGCGAAACGCTCCGAGACCATCACGATGACCCGCGTGTCGAAGGCCGCCACGAGTTCGAGCATCTCGTCCAGCCGCTCGCGCGATGCGGCAATCGAATTCACGATCGGCGGGCCACCACGGCCGCGGTCGTAGTGCTGCAGGGCCACGCGTTGGTAGTCGACCGATGGATTGTCGATGCACAGCGGCAGCGGCGACACCTCTTGCAGGGCCGGAACGAGGTCGGGAAGGAAGGCGATCATCTCCTTCGGCCGCACCGGCACGCGCGACGTGGCGTCGATGTTCACGTCGAGGTAGGCCACCCCAAGCGCGGCCTGGCTCCGGGCGAGCGCCTGGTATCCTTCCAGGCACCGACCGCTGAATGCCCGGCGCGCGCGCGCATACGCGTTGTTGATGAGATCGCCGATGATGCAGAGCGCAGGGGCAGTCACGGGTGGCCGGCTCCGTTCGCGCCGTGCGCGGCATGATCGCGTCCAAGCCAATTGTTCGCCCATGACGATGTCCCGCGCAGGCCCTGATTCTGGAGCACGGGGGCGTGCGCCAGGAGCTGCCGCTCCCTGCCCTCGCGCTTTAACCGCTCGTACGCCCGCAGCCAGATGCAGTCGCGGTAGCCGTCCACTTCACAGCGTCCCCCTCGAGTGCCACCACACGGACCGTTGCGCTGGTTCTTGGCGCACTG
>PMBV01000560.1 GCA_003153055.1 Myxococcales bacterium | reverse complement strand
CCGTCGCCGCCGACGATCCACACCGACTTACGCACCAGGGAGTCGGAGAGCTCGAGCAGCGTCTTCGCTTTGAGCCCTTCGATGCGCTTGACCTTCTCCTTGAGCGCCGCGACGCGCGCCCGCTGTGCCTTGATCTGCGCCTCGTCGCCCTGGGACGCCTGGAGGATCTCGGTCACCAATGCGTCGCCCACCTGCGGGCCCAGCTCCTTGAGCAGCGACTCGGCCAGGGACTTCTGAGCGTCGACGGCCAGGCGCATACCCAGACCGAACTCGGCGTTGTCTTCGAANNGAGGTGCAGCCGGTCGCGTTGGCGACGATCATTCGATCGCCAAACAGCTGTGAGGCCAGCTTGAGGTACGGGGTCTCTCCACAGCCCGAGCAGGCGCCCGAGAACTCGAACAGCGGCTCGAGGAACTGGGAGGCCTTGAGGTCGGTACCCACCTTCTCGCGATCGACGTAGGGCAGCTTGGCGAAGAACGCCCAGTTGGCCTGCTCCGTCGCCTGGAGCGGCTCGAGGCTGACCAT
Organism: Myxococcales bacterium; assembly: GCA_003153055.1. Next base: position 6,649 of record PMBV01000560.1, on the reverse strand, counting down.
GTCGATGGCCTTGTGCTTGGGGTTCGATTTGTCGCGCGCCGGGCAGACGGCCACGCACAGCGAACAGCCCGTGCAGTCGTCAGGCGCCACCTGGAGCGAGTACTTCCACGTCTTGCCCGAGGGCGCGGTGCCGAAGTCCTTCGCCTTGAAGTCTGCCGTCAGGAACGCCGCCGGGGCCTGCTTCAGGCCGTCGGGATCCACCAGCTGGCTGCGAATCGCCGCATGCGGACAGATGAGCGCGCATTTGTTGCACTGGATGCACAGCCCTGAGTCCCAGCGGGGGATCTCGAGGGCGATGCCTCGCTTTTCCCACTGGGTGGTGGCGGTCGGCCAGGTGCCGTCGACGGGGAACGCCGACACCGGCAAGAGGTCGCCCTTGCCAGCGAGCATCATGGAGGTCACCCGCTGAACGAAGTCAGGCGCCTCTTTCGGCACCGCGGGAGGCCGGGGCTTGCCGTTGGCCGTGGTGGGCACCTTCACTTCGTGCACCTGAGACAGCGCGCCGTCGATGGCGGCGAAGTTCCGCTTCACGACCTCGGCGCCGCGTTTGCCGTAGGCCTTCTCGACGCCGTGGCGAATGTGCTCCAGGGCCTCTTCCATCGGGAGCACGCCCGACAGCTTGAAGAAGCTCACCTGCATCACGGTGCTGATGTAGCGATCGAGGCCAGCGGCGCCGGCCACCGCAAAGGCGTCGATGACGAAGAAGCGAATCTTCTTCGCGATGATCTGCTGCTGCACTTCGCTGGGCAGCATGCCGAACGCCTTGTCGGCGGGGTGATGGGTGTTGAGGAGGAAGGTGGCACCGTCGGCGGCGCTCTCCAGCACGTCTTGCCGCTCGAGCAGCGGAGCGTAGTGGCAGGCGACGAAGCTGGCTCGCTTGATGAGGTAGGTGGAGTGGATGGGGTTCTTCGCGAACCTCAGGTGCGAGACCGTCATCGCGCCTGACTTCTTGGAGTCGTAGACGAAGTAGCCCTGGGCTGCCTGGCCGGTCTCCTGGCCGATGATCTTGATGGTCTGCTTGTTGCTCGACACCGTGCCGTCACTGCCCAGGCCGAAGAAGACCGCTCGCACCACGCTGGCCGGCTCGATGTCGAAGTCCGGGTCGTAGGAGAGTGAGAGGTGGGTGACGTCGTCGTTGATGCCGACCGTGAAGTGGTTCTTCGGAGTGGCCGACGAGAGGTTGTCGTACACCGCCTTGGCCATCGACGGAGTGAACTCCTTCGACGACAGGCCGTAGCGGCCTCCCACCACCCGAGCGCTTCGCCCAGTCTCGCTGAGGGCCGTCACCACGTCTTGGTACAGCGGCTCGCCCAGGGCGCCCGGCTCCTTGGTTCGATCGAGCACCGCGATGCTCTTGGTCGACTTGGGCAGGGTGGCCATCAGGCCCCCCAGGTCGAAGGGGCGGAACAGGCGAACCAGCACCAGCCCCACCTTCTCGCCCTTGGCGACCAGCCAGTCGACCGTCTCGCGCACCGTCTCGGCGCCCGAGCCCATCATCACGATCACCCGCTCGGCCTCGGGGTGCCCGTGGTAGTCGAACAGGTGGTACTGGCGGCCGGTGATGGAGGCGAAGTGATCCATCGTCGCCTGCACCGTCTTGGGGCAAGCGGCGTAGAACGAGTTGCACGCCTCGCGGGCCTGGAAGAACGAGTCGGGGTTGGCCGCCGTGCCACGGAGCACCGGACGGTCGGGGGTGAGGGCCCGGCTGCGGAAGCGAGCGATGTCTTCGGGGTTCATCAACTGCCGGAGCGCCTCGTCACCCAGCTCGACGATGCGGCTCACCTCGTGCGAGGTGCGGAAGCCGTCGAAGAAGTGGAGGAAGGGGATGCGCGCCTTCAGCGTCGCCGCGTGCGAGATGGCGGCGAAGTCCTGCGCCTCCTGCACCGAGCTGGCGCTCAGCTGCGCGAAGCCGGTGGTGCGGGCCATCATCACGTCGGAGTGGTCACCGAAGATCGACAGCGCGTGGGTGGCGATGCTCCGCGCCGCGACGTGCATCACGAACGGGGTCAGCTCGCCGCCGATCTTGAGCATGTCGGGCAGCATCAGCAGCAACCCTTGTGAAGCAGTAAACGTCGTCGTCAGGGCTCCCGCCTGGAGCGACCCGTGCACGGCTCCTGCCGCTCCTGCCTCGGATTGCATTTCTGCTATTCTCGGAATCTGACCCCATAAGTTCGTCTTGCCATTGGCGGCCCATTCGTCGGCCAGCTCACCCATGGTCGAGCTCGGGGTGATTGGGTAGATGGCAATGACTTCACTCAAGCGATGGGCAACGGATGCGACGGCTTCGTTCCCATCAATCGTCAGAAACTTTTCAGGCATGGACCTCTCCGGCTGCAACCCAGGTACCACTTTGACGCTAGAGGACACGGCACAAAACCGGCACGATTTGCGTCCGGCGTCGAAAAACCATCAGTTACGCGCAATCCCGTCATGCGTCATTCAGCTCGTTTCGGAAGGATTTGCGGCACAGAGCAAAGGCGTAAATCGGGCTTCAGAGCTTCTCGGGGGCCAACTCGGACTCGTCGGGGACCTCCGAGATGATGCCCCAGATGTCGCGGGCGTACTNNGAAGAAGCCCATGCGGGCCACGTTGACGATGGACGACTGCCACCACTTCTCGGGAGCGAGGTAGCGACGGGCGACCTCTTCTTGCGCTCGGCAGTAGGCGTCGAAGTCGGCCAGGACGAAGTAGCGGTCCTCGTCGAGCAGGGCGTCGACCACCGGCTTGAAGAGGTCCTTGTCTTCGGGTGAGAAGAAGCCCGAGCCAATGAGGTCGAGGATTTCTTTGACCGCGGGGTTGCTGTCGTAGACCTGGCGGCCACGGTAGCCGCGCTCTCGCTCGCGCTTGATCTCCTCGGTGGTGAGGCCGAAGAGGAANNGAGATCTGCTCCGAGAGGTCGGCCGCGGGAATGATTCGCTCAGCCAGCGACACCCGGTAGTTCGGCACGAAGGCCACCTGCAACCCGGTGCGCCCGGCCTCGCTGTTGACCACATCGGCGATGCCGGTGATGAGGCGAATGATGAGCTTGGCGAGCCGGTAGCCCGGAGCGGCCTTGGCGCCGAACACGAACACCCTCGGGTGCAGAATCGAGGCCTTGGTGTGCCGCGCCTTCATCCACAGGTGCACGATGTGGAGCGCGTTGAGCAGCTGGCGCTTGTACTCGTGGAGGCGNNGCTTGATCTGCACGTCGAAGATCGCCTGCGGATCGAGGTTGACCCACATGAGGTCTCTCAGGTGGGCGGCCAGGTCTTGCTTGTTGCCCAGCTTGGCTTCGCGGAACTTGGCCACGAACGCGGCGTCGGTGGCGAAGCGCTCGAGCTCCTTGAGCCGGTCGAGATCCGACACCCAAGCGTCGGAGCCCAAGGCCTCGGTGATGAGCCCCGACAGCCGGGGGTTGCACACCCGGAGCCATCGACGCGGCGTCACCCCGTTGGTCTTGTTCGAGAACTGCTCGGGCTGCATCTCGGCGAAGTCGGTCAAGACGTCGCGCTTGAGGAGCTCGGTGTGCAGCGCCGCCACCCCGTTGACCGAGTGCGAGCCCACCACCGCGAGGTAGGCCATGCGCACCTGCTTCTCCTTGCCCTCCTCGATGATCGACATGCGCGAGAGCCGGTCGCCGTCGAAGGGCCAGCGAATCTGCACCTGGCGCACGTGCCTCGCGTTGATCTCGTAGATGATCTGCAGGTGCCGGGGCAGCAGGCGCTCGAACAGCGACACCGGCCACTTCTCGAGGGCTTCGGGCAACAGCGTGTGGTTGGTGTAGCCGAAGGTGCCGTGGGTGATGGCCCAGGCCTCGTCCCAGGGAATGCGCTTCTCGTCGAGGAGCACGCGCATCAGCTCGGCCACCGCGATGGCCGGGTGCGTGTCATTGAGCTGAATCGCCACCTTCTTGGGAAAGCTCACGAACTCGGTGTGGTTCTTGAGGTACCGCCGCATGATGTCGGCGATGGAGCAGGCGACGAAGAAGTACTCCTGCTTGAGCCTCAGTTCCTTGCCGGCCTGGTTCTGGTCGTTGGGGTACAGCACCTTCGAGATGACCTCGGAGTCGTTCTTCTCGACCACGCTGCGCTCGTAGTCGCCGTCGTTGAACAGGGCGAAGTCGAACTCGGCCGAGGCCCGGGCCTGCCACAAGCGCAGCGTGTTCACCGTGCGCGCGTTGAAGCCGGCGATGGGCGTGTCCCAGGGAACGCCCAGCACCGTCTTGCCGCCGGTCCACCGGGCCTGAGGTCGGCCGTCGGGCAACAGCGTCGTCTCGACGTGCCCGTAGAAACGCACCGGCACGATGCGATCGGGCCGCACGACTTCCCACGGGGTGCCGAACTTCAGCCATTCGTCGGCTCGCTCCACCTGGTGGCCGTTGATGATCTCCTGGGCGAAGATGCCGAACTCGTAGCGAATGCCGTAGCCCATGGCCGGCATGTCCAAGGTCGCCAGCGAGTCGAGGAAGCACGCCGCCAGCCGCCCCAGGCCGCCGTTGCCCAGGCCCGCGTCGGGCTCCATCTCGAGCACCGTCGTGAGGTCGACCCCGACTTCTTTCAGGGCATCACGCATGCCCTCGTACAGCCCCATGTTGATGAGGTTGTTGCCCAGGGCGCGGCCCAGCAGGTACTCGGCGCTCAGGTAGTACGCCCGCTTGGTGTCCCGGGTGTAGTAGCGCCGCGCCGTGCGCACCCAGGTCTTCGCCAGCCGATCGCGAACCGTGTACGCCAGCGCCGTGTAGCGATCCCACTTGCCGGCCGTGTCGAAGTTCTTTCCCCGGGTGAACTCGATGTGCTCAACGAAGGACCGCCGGAGGCTCTGCAGGCTGGAGCCAGACCGAACCGATGAGGGGGTGTTGCTGGCCGCGTCGGACGCCATGGGGACCCCTTTCTTGAAGATGTATGGAGAGGACTGACACTGGGCGCGTCGCCGCGCAGCTTCATAAGCCTAATGGGCGCTACTGGGGGTTCGCCTGCCGGACGCCCATCGCGGCCACCGGAGTGGAGTCGAGGCGGCGCTCGTAATCGGCGATGGCCTCCTTGTAGTCGGACAGCAGGGCCTTGGGCAGCGGGTCGGCCCGGGGGAAGTTCTGGTTGAGCGGGTTGACCCAGGCGCCGCCGCGCTTCATGCCGAAGTGCAAGTGCGCGCCGGTGGTGAGGCGCCCGGTGTTCCCCGACTGGGCGATGACGGTCTTCTGGGCCACCCGTTCACCCACGTGTACGTCGATCTTCGAGAGGTGCATGTAGCAACTCTCGAAGCTCATTACGTGCTTGAGGCACACCAGGTTGCCGCCGCCGTCGTCCCAGCCGGCGCGGGTCACCGTGCCATCGGCCACCGCCCAGACGGGTGTGCCTTCAGACGCGTGGTAGTCGACCCCGTTGTGCGCGCCCCACTGAGCGAGGCTGGGGCGGCCCCCGAAGCCGCTGGTCACCTGAGAGAACTTGAGCGGGCTCTTGAGGAAGGTCTTGCGCGAGCTCGAGCCGTCGGGGGCGAAGTAGGTCTCGACGCCGTCGGGCAACTGGTAGCGGAACGTTCGCTTCGTGCCCACCGTCTGGCCCACGTACTCGGCGGCGAGCACGTGCCCGTATTCCAGCACCCGGCCCTGATGCACCACCTTCTCGATGACGGCGCGCATGCGGTCGCCGCGCTGCACGTCTCGGTAGAAGTCGATGTCCCACGCGAAGACGTCGGCCAGAGTGACCGCGATGTCGGGGCGCTCCCCAGCCGCCTTGGCGGCGTCCCACACGTTGGCCTCGACCACCAGCTCGACCAGCTCGACGCGCTGCTCGCGCTCGACCTCCCGCCGCACTGCGAGGTACCGCTCGCCATCGCGCCGCACTTGCCATTCGATGGTGAGGCTCCTCCGGTAGTCGAGCAGGTCGAGCTCGCCATCTCGAAAGACCAGGCGCAGCTGATCGCCCGAGCGTGCTTTCCTGAAGTCGAACTCGGCGGCCTTGAGGGCGCCCTGCACGGCGGTGACGGTCGGCTCGTCGAGGCCCGCGGCGTACAGCGCCTTNNNGGGGTATTGTAGGTCACCCCAGCTTCCCTCACTAGTTCCGTTTCATCGGTGATCAGGCTCGGTCTGGCCCCTCAGGGCCCGGTACTCCCGCCACGCACGCTGGGCGACCTCGAGCCACTTCTCCACACGGGGCAGGTTGACCTCGTCGACGGGCGCCCAAGCCCCGGGCTGCTCGTCGAGCAGGGGGTGGCTCGTCTCTCCCTGGGCGATCACCAATCGGGGGTGCTCTCGCGCCGGCCTCCACTCGAGCGTGGCCTCGAGGGAGCCCTGGTACGCGACGATCAGGGCCGCGACGTCGTGCATGAAGCGGCCCCTGGGGTCGTCGCGCACTGACAGGTGGGTCAACTTCGCACGTTCACCGTCGAGCTCAAACCACAGCTCACACCCACGCCGATCACCCGACAACTCGAACACCGTCGACCGCCGGAGCAGGGAGCACCCGAGCTGCCGAGGGAGGTGTTCGAAGTCGCCCACTGGAATGACAAGCGATACGACGTGCACCGACACCGAAGCGAGACATGAATCAATCATCAACAGATCGTTTAACGGTCGAGCCCGCTCGGTGCAGGTGGCCTACAACTCAACTTTCTTCTCTGAGAAAGTGGTGCCGTCGTGGCGCATCAGCACGCTCTTGCCCTCGACCTTGGTGAC
>PMBV01000204.1 GCA_003153055.1 Myxococcales bacterium | reverse complement strand
CGGGCGCCGAGCGGCGAGCACGCCTTGAGGTGCGAGGGCCGGCCTGCTGTCCAACCACCGAGGCCGTCTGGACAGCCCCTCGACCCGCGACCTCGGTGAGCACACGTGAGAAGCACCCGCCCATGCACCACTCGACCCGACCGGCCGAGGGGCTCGTGATGCTCGCCCAGGGCCCCGAGCCCCTCCCGTCGACCCCTGCCTCGAGCCGTTCCCGTGCCAAGGCCCAGCCCACGCCACGGTACCGTCGACGCGAGGTCCGTGGCTCGCAGGGGTGAGGGCCAAATGGAAGAGCACCTTCCATCCGTGACAGTTGGGCCCAACCCCTTCATGGGCGAAGAAGGAGCGAGAGAGAGTTTGGGTTGGTTGACGCGGGCCCTCTCGAGGCCTATCGCGCCACCAACATGAGCCCCATGACGACGACCAACGGGCAGTTCTTCCTCGACTCGGGTCCTTCAGCGTCGACGGCACCGGCCCTGGTGCTCATTCATGGCGCGGGCGGCACGCATCGCCACTGGCCCTCGGCGCTGCGGGCGCTCCCCGGGCGGAGGGTCATCGCCCTCGACCTCCCGGGCCACGGCGCTTCAGCCGGCCCTGCGCCGGAGACGATCACCGAGCTTGCCCAGCGCCTGCTGAGATTCCTCGACGAGCTCGGCCTTGGCACCGCGGTCTTGGCCGGCCATTCAATGGGCGGCGCCATCGCGCTCACCGCTTCGCTCCTGGCACCCGAACGAGTGCCCGGGCTCGTGCTCGTGGGCACCGGGGCGCGACTCCGCGTCTCCCCGGCGGTGCTCGAGGCCACCAAGGATCCAGCCTCGCTCGCTCAAGCTGCCCAGACCATGGCCGAGTGGTCCTTCGGCCCAGGCTCCGCCCCCGAGTTGCACCGCGAGTTCGTGGAGGGGCTGTTGGCCTGCCCTGCCGGCGTGGCCCACCGAGACTTCGTGGCCTGCAACGCCTTCGACGTCATGGCCCGGCTCGGCGAGGTGCGCGCGCCGACGCTCCTCGTCTGCGGCGCCGAGGATCGACTCACGCCGCTCAAGTACTCCCAGCACCTCCGCGATCAACTCCCCCAGGCTCGCCTTGAGGTCGTCGCTGGCGCCGGCCACATGGTGATGCTCGAGGCGCCTGGCGCGGTCGTCCGCGTGGTGGAGCCGTTCTTGGCCTTGCTGGGTTGAGTGACTCCTCGTGGCTCACTTCCCGAGCGAGATACCGCACCTCAGCGGCGGCGAACTCCCGTAGCAGATCGATCAAGTCGGGGGGCAGCGTCACCGAGGCCTCCGAGTGCCAGCCAGTCGAGAGAGAGAGACCATGTCACCGAGACTCGTTGCTCCGGGCTGAGGCGCCCCCACTGAATCGCCTCGAGCGCCTGGGCCTCTTCGCGCGAGCGCACAAGGCCATTCGCCCAGGTTCGGCGGCGCACCTCGGCGCGGGCTCTGGCGTCTCCATCCACCCCGGAGACTTTAGCTCCACGGAAGCCCACGCACCACCCTGGCTACTCCTCGAAGGGCTTACACAACAGCCGGATCCGCTCGACTCCCTTCGCGAGGGCCCCATCGCCAGCCGCCTCGAGGTAGCGCGCCATGGGAATGGAGTACACCGAGAGCAGGTGGCTCAACAGCTCCACGGCCGCCGCTGCCCTCCCGTCGGCCGGCGCCAGCGCCGCCGTCTCGGCGATGGCCTCGAGAATGTCGAGGAGCCGCGTCTTCATCTGGGCGCCGACGCTCACCAGTGGGGCCGACGACGACCGGGGGAAGAGCGCATCGAACTGGAGCTCGACGCGCCCCAGGGCCGTGGGCGGTCGCCCATGAACGATGGCCTCGAGCGCCTCGAGGTGCGGGAGCAACTTCTCCAGCGTGTCCGGCCCCATGGGCGCATCTGACGGGAGCAGCGTGCGAAAGGCCGAGTCGAACTCGGTGCGGGCGAGCTGAATCTCGAGGTCCGAGAGGTGATGGTAGAAGGCCCGGGCACCGGCGCGGCGCTGCTCGAGGACCAGCGATTTGAGGTCCGGGTTCTCCTCGCCCAGCGAAATGAAGGACAACGCGATGTCCAGCCCCTCGTAGGGCTTCTTGGTGCGTCGAAGCAGCTCGAGATCGACGCCGTCTTCGCCGTCGGTCACCAGCACCACCGTAGCCCGGGCGAGATAGGGGTCACGGCCCTGGGCGTTGCCGATGGACTCGAAGGCCGCCATCAGCGCCAGCGAGATGTCCGTCTGGCCCTCGGCCTGGGAGTGCTGGAAGAGCTTGCTGATCTGCCTCGTCGCCTCGGTGCCGTTCTCGACCCGGCTCAGCTCCGTGGGCGTGTCGTTGAAGAACGAGAAATACAGCGGATCGAAGGGGAGCCCCACCTTGGCCTTCACCCGAATGGCGTTGAGCTCGGCGATGAGGATCGCGTCTCGGAACCGGGCGCGCGCGCCGTGCATCGAGCCCGAGGCGTCGAGCACGTAGACCCTCACCGCGGTCTTCTTGATGCGCCGAGGTTTGGGTGGCGGCTCCTCCTCCAGGTAGGCCCTCACCATCTGCCGCCCGGAGGCGAGATCGAGCACCAACGTGCCCGGGTGAGTCACCACGTAGTTGTGGATCTCGTCGAGGCTGCCAGTGAACTCGTAGCTCATCGCCTGCGTGGGGTACCCGACCCGCCGCTGCACCGGCCGTATGGCTCTCGTCTCCGCCTCCACCAGCTCCTCCGACAGCGAGCCTTCGATGTCGAAGAACCGGGCGGCACCACTGGCGAGCGCAAGGGCCCGCTGCTGATCCTCGTCGAGGTCGAAGGCGAGCTGGGCCAACACGTCGCTCAGCTCGTCCTCCAGGCCCCCTTTGCCACCCGCGGCCAGGCGCTCGGGCACCTCGGCCCGCGAGGGCTCCCGCCAGCCGAACAGGCGCCGGGCCTCGTCCTTCTCGATGAGCCGCGCCATCGAGCCCTGGGGCACCAGCGAGAGGAGCGCCTCCGAGGCCACCTTGGCGACCTCGACATCTCCACCCTCCACCGCTCGATCGTACAGGGCCCTCAGGCTCCGGAAGGCCGTGCGCGGGTCTCGGCGGGCGGTGTGACGGAGGTGCCGCACCAGCTCCTCCAGTGAGCGGACCCCGGGTGACGAGCGCACCCGATCGCGCGCCGCGGCCAGCTCGACCCGCAGCCGGCGAACGCGATCCCGGTCCTCCTTCGCCTCGGCGCTGAGCACCAGCACCAGCTCGTAGGCGAGATCGAGATCCTTCCGCTTCTGGGTCGAGTCGTCGACGTTCTTCATCGCCCTCTGCGCGAGGTGCTCGGCGACCGCCACCTTGGCCCGCTGGGGCGCAGACGCGCTCAGCCGCGCGACGGGGTAGATCTCGAAGACGCCCTCGGACACCAGGGGACCCGCCGAGAAGACAGCCGCCACCTTGACGACCCGCGCCAGCCGCGTGAAGTCGCGTTCGAGGTTCACCAGCCGGCCCGCGACGATCTCACCGCTCCCGGCCAGCCGCTCGACCTCGCCCAGCGCCTTCTCGAAGTCGGCGACCGAGCGCTCGGCCCGCCCGTTGAGGCCCTCCTTGAGACCGAGGGCACGGCCCCGTTGCAGCCCGAGGTCGCGCAGCAGCCGCGCGTCAGCCGCCGTATGCACGCCAGCGCGCTCGAGCTCGGCGTCGAGGGTCGTGAGCGCCTCCAGCGATCCCGGGCCCGCCTCCCTCACCAACAACAGCTTCGCCCTCGTGAGCAGGCTCAGCGGTGGGGCGCGACCGGCCCCCAGAGCGTCGAGGCGAGCGCGCAGCCCATTGAACCTCTCGGCCAGCATGGGTCACTTCGCCGCGCGAACGTCGAGCAGGCGCTTGGCGTAGCTCATGAAGTCCTCGCCGATGGCGCGCACCGTGTTCACCAGCTTCGCCACCGTCTCGCCCCGCTCCCCTCGCTCATTGGAGAACCGCCGTGCCGCCGCGTCGAGCCGCACCAGCTCGCCCTCGCGAGTCACCAGCATGGGGAAGCGACTCTTCACCAGGGCGTCGAAGGCGCGATCCGCGTCGGCCTTGCCCTTGAGCTCCTCGGGCGCGGGGAGGTTCGCGAGCAGCTGGGCCAGCCAGGTGCGCAGGTAGCGGACTCGCACGACCAGCGAGGCGACCTCGACGTTGGCCGCCGCCGAGACGAGCTCGTCGGGCAGCGGCTCCGAGCCCACGTGGGTGAGGAGCTGGGAGAGCGTACCCAGCGCCTGCGTCTCGCCGTCGGGGGTATTGGCCGAGACGGCCTGTCGATACTGGGCGTAGGCCTCGCCATTCAACACCTGGCTCACGTCGGGTGACGTCGGCCGGGCCGGCTCACGCCCCCGCAGGTGCTCCCTGACCCGCTGCTCGATGACGTGGCGGACCTCGCGCGTGGCCTCAGGCACCGCCACGCCTTCCCGCTCGAGGTTGTCCAGCACTGGCTGGAGCGCCCGGGCGAGCTGCTCCAGCCGGCTGAACGGCACGCTCGTCATGCTGTCGCGGGCGTAGGCCGAGCCGAGCGGCGTCAACAGCTCGGCGACCAGGCCCACGTGCCGTGGAGAGAGCTCTCCCAAGGACTGATCGAGCTCGCGCAGCCGCCGGCCGTCGGCGATGAGCTGCTCGAGAGGATCCGCCGGTCGCCGGCCACCCTTGGCGTGCTCGAAGGTCCGTCTGGCCCGCCGGTGCACCGCGGCGCCAATGCGCTCGCGAACCTGTTCGAGCTCGACACGCACCTCCTCGGCCTTCTCGGGCACGAGCTGCGCGGCCGTCTCGTTGAGCTCGACTAACTTGCTGAGCTCCTCCGACAGGTTGGCGGCGAGCCCGGCGATGCCCTCGAGGCGGAGTTGCTCATCGAACTCCGCGCCCTCGGCAGCCAGCGCGGTCATCTGCCAGGACTGACGACAGAACTCCACGATGTCGCCCGCCAGCGCCGGCGCACGCCGCCCCAGCTCGGGCACCCGGCGAACCAGCTCGAGCACGTCGAGCACCGAGCCCAACAGCGCGAGGCCTCCCCGGCCCTCGCTCGGCGGCCCGCTGCCTTTCTGGATTCGGGCCTCGAGGCCGGAGACGAGCCCTTCGGCCGCCCGAAGCAGAGGCACCCGGTTCTCGGGGTGACGAGGGCCGGGTACCAGCTTCTCCTTGAGGTTCTTGGCCAGCACCGACGCCACCGCCGGCGCCCAGGAGCGGGCGAGGCTCTCGGCGGAGGCCAGCTCGTCTTTGAGCCCCAGCTCGGCGGCCTCGCGCTCCGCCGCCTGCTGAAGCGACGGGCCCAGCCCCTTGAGGGCGTCATCGAAGGCCTTGCTCTCGACGCGGATGATCTCGAGCTGGGCCCGCTCCCGTGGGTCGGCGGCGGCCTTGAGGAGCACCTCGACCTCCGGCGCCGGCGGCCCGCCGAGGAGGAAAAAGTACCGGAGCATCTCGAGATCGCCGAGGTCGGCCTTGAGCCGCCGCTCGGGCCGCCGGTAGATGCGATCGCGCACCACCACGGCCTTGAGCGCCCACAACGCCTTCACCATGGAGCGCTGCGAGAAGTACTTGGTGGGCACGTAGTCGGGCAGCTTGGCCACCTGGGAGAGCAGCTCCCGTTCCAAGGTGTCGGCGAGCTGCTCCAGGCCCTCGGCGATCAGCGGCGGCACTTCGACCTGGGTGACCAGATCTTGCAGAAGGTCGAGCTCCTGGAGCGTCAGCCGCTCGGTCAGGTTCGGCCGCTCGCCCTTCTGGGCCCTCGAGAGCATCTGCGCCCGGCTGGCCCGCCGAGCAAACGACTTGGGGGTGAAGCAGATGAACGAGATGCGATCGGCGAAGGCCTGCAGCGTCTCGGGAGAGCGCTGGAGCACCTCCGAGAGGTAGCGGTTCGACGTCATCACCGCGCACTCGCAGCGGCCGGGCGTCACCTTCCGACCGTGCTTGAGCTCTCGTTCATGGAGCACGTTGAGAATGCTCCGCAGCAGCATGTCCCGGCCGTCGAACACCTCGTCGAGGAACGCGTGCACCGCCCCCAGCATGCCCTCTTCGGTGAGGTGCTCGGTGCGCCCAGTCTCGGTCAACACCTTGAAGTCCACCGGGCCGATGAGGTCTGTCTGAACGGTGTTCTCGGCCAGCTGCTTGGAGAACAACGAGGGCTGGTTGCTCGACGCGTCGACGATGCGGCCCAGGGTCGCCCCGGCGATGGCGCTCTTCGCCGTGCCAGGCGGGCCGATGATGAGCACGTGCTCGCGGCACAGCAAGGCCAGCTCGAGCTGGGTGAAGAGCCACTCACGCTCGAGGAATGCCTCTCTGAGCTCTCCGAAGAAGGCCCGGAAGCTGCTCGCGGCCTTGGCGAAGTCGGTGTCCGCTGACTTCGCTGCTGGTGCGTTCACGAGGCCGAGTATAACGACGGCAGGACCTGCTCGTGCCCGAACTTGACCCACCGCCCAGCCCTGGAGGCATCCCCCGGCTTTCGCTGGCGCTGGGCTTGACGGTGGCCGTCTTCGCCGCCTTCGTCTCGCTCGGCGGGCCGGTGCAGCTGCTCAACCCCGCCGCCGGAGTCTGGTTCACCGAGCTCATCGTCTTCTTCGGCTTCCCCTTCGTGGTGCTGGGGGGCTTGGGGCGGCCGCCCGCTCGGGTGACGGGCCTCGACTCCGCGACGCCGGCGTCCATCGGGCTGGGCGCGGCCATGGGGCTGTTCAACTACGCCGGGTGGGCCGTGCCGTTGATGGCCGCCGCCCAGCGGGCCTTCCCACGGGAGCTCCTGGAGCGGTTCGACGGCGCCCAGCTCTTCGCCAACCAGTCGACCCTCGAGCGCGTCGTCTTCGTGTCTGGCATCAGCCTCGCGGCGCCGGTGTGCGAAGAATTCTTCTTCCGGGGCGTGGTGCAGCGCGGCCTCATGTCAAAGCTCAGCCCGCCAGTCGCCATCGTGGTGACCGCCGTCCTCTTCAGCGGGTTCCACCTCGATCCGGTCGGTTTCGCCGCCCGCCTCGAGCTCGGAGTGCTGTTCGGGCTCCTGGCGTGGCGCAGCGGCTCGCTGTGGCCGGGCATCGCCGCCCATGCCGTCAACAACGCCGTCGCGACGGTGCTCTTCCTCTTCAGTCAGGGAGCCGAGGAGAGCGAGGTTCCCTTGAAGCTCCTCGTCGCGCTGGCGCTCGTGGGCAACGTAGGGCTCCTCGGGTTCGCCCGCCTGGCCCATGGCCGGCTCCTCGCTCCTCACCCCGCCGAAGACGAGGCGGTCGCCCCACCGGTGCCCCTCTGGCGCGGGGCCCTGCCCTTCCTGCTCACGGGCGCGCTGGTGGTGAGCCTGGTGACGACGCTCGACTGGCGGGGCGTCACCCTGCGCCTCTACGACGCGACCCACCCGCTGCCCAAGGAGCTGGCCAGCGCTCCCGAGCTCGTCACGCTCCGCGCCCGGGCCCGTGCCGGAGAAGTGCCCCTCGAGGAGTACTACGACGCTCGCTCGCTCATGACTCCGGCCCGCCACGAGCGCAACTGAAGCGACCTCAGCGCCTCGGTGACTGGTGTGACTTCATCCACCGAAACAGCTGAGTGACGGAGGCCACCAGGCTGTCGGTTCGAATGGCGTCGATCTCTCCAGCGTCGAGCCACGCCTTTCCGCAGGGCCGGCAGACGTCCACCACCACCTTGGCGTCGCGCTCGCTGACGACCTTCTCCATCGTCTTGGCGCACTCGGGGCAGGCGAGCGGCGTCCGTTGCTCGGCGCTCCCGGGAATGCTCCGGAACTCGATGAGGGCGGCCTTCTCATCCATCTCGATCTGCGAGAGTTGCTCCGAGCTCACCCACGAGCCCTTGCACGCCGGGCAGGAGCTCGCGCTGTAGGTGATGGCTGCTTCGCTCAGCTTGGCGGGCTTCAGCTCTGTCTTGCATCGGGGGCAGTCCATGGCGGAGACGAAAGGTCACCCTCCTCTCGGTGTCAAACGAGTTCTTCCGTCCTCAGGGTATGGTGCCATGCCGATGCTGCCTGAGATCGAACTGCTCGACGGAGCGATGGGAACGGAGCTCTTCGCCAAGGGGCTCCGGTGGGGTGAGCTGCCGGAGCGGTGGATCCTCGAGCGCCCAGAAGACGTCGGTGAGGTACACGCCGCCCACGCCTCGGCGGGAGCCGAGCTGGTGCTGAGCTGCACGTTCAACCTCGCGTCCCCCCGGCTCGCCGCGGCCGGCATCGAGACCTCGGTCGGCGCGATCGCCCAGGCAGCGGTCGACGTTGCACGGCGCCACGCGCCTCACGCCCTGCTCGCCGGCTCAGTGGGGCCGACGGGCCTCGTCACCCCACGAAACCCGAACGTCCCTCGGGTCGAGGTCGAGCGCTGGTACGCGGCCGCGGCAGGCGCCCTCAGTGACGCTGGGGTCGACCTGTTGTGGGTCGAGAGTCAGTGGAGCCTCGAGGAGGCCACCATCGCCCTCTCGGCCATGCGGACCACCGACCTCCCGGTGGTGCTGACGTTGAGCCCGCCCTCCACCGAGCTGACACGCCCGGGAGCGCTCGGCCCGGCCCTCCGCTCCCTGGTGGCGCTCGGAGCCTCGGCCGTCGGGGTGAACTGCACGATGCCCGACGCTCCGCTGGCTGAGGCCCTGCGCGAGGTCGGCGAGTTGGGCGTTCCCCTGGTCGTCAGGCCCTCCGCGGGCCTCCCAGGCGCGTTGGCGAGCCCCGAGGCCTTCGCCCAATTGCTGGTGGAGCTCAGGGCCGCGGGCGCTCGCTGGCTGGGCGGGTGTTGCGGCGTCAGCCCCGAGCACCTGCGCCGAGCCAAGGTGCGCCTCGACGCGGCGGGTTCCGTCAGGGAATGAGGTTGTACCGTTTCACCACGAGCCGCGGCCCCACCATCGCCAGGGTCACCGAGTCTCGATCCACGTCGCCCTCGACCTCGATGCGGGCGCCGTTCTTCTTCAGCTTTCGATCTCCGCCGGCCAGCAGGTACGTCTGCCCGTCATCGGCCTCCAGCACCCACACACCCGTCTCGAGGTCGCGAAACGACACCTTGCCTGAGAGCTTCATAGGGCCGCCTTCTTCAGCATCGCCCGAGCGATGAAGAGGCAGACCAGGGCGTTGGTCAACAGCCAGGGAATGGCGAGGAAGGTGAACGGCAGCCATGCCAGCGCGGGGGAGTGGGCCCAGGCCGAGTAGGCGAGGATCCCCCCGAAGCCGATGGCCAGCCCTCCCACGACCGACCTCCAGGACTTGAAACGAAGCGCGAAAAGCGTGCCCACCACTGGTATCGCCGCGCTGTAGACGAGCGGGTTGGCGAGGCTCCCCCGGCCGAAGATGATGCGGTTGAGCCAGTCGGGCAGCGGGAGCGCCAGCGCCGTCGTCACCTCGCTGGGCTGGGCCACGTACTGCATGAAGAAGACGCCCACCGAGGTCAGGAGCAAGGGCAGGAAGAAACCCGGCTTGAGGAGGATGTTGAGCAACCCCGGCCGCTCCTTCTTGCCCAGGGTGAGGAGCACGAAGGCGAGGAGCGCCACGCCCCAGGCGAACGCCTTCCAGTCAGCCGCCGTGTACGCCATGGCGCTCACCGGCGACCCCGACGCGCTCGCGCTCTGGGCGTGCTCCCGGGCCGCCTGGACCTCATCGGGGAGGAGCTCGGTCACATCGGCGCCCCGGAGCTGCTTGAGCGCCACCAGGGCCGCGTCGGCGTCGATCACCCCGTAACCGTACTGCTCGGTCCACCCGGTGGAGCCACTGGGCGGGCGTGCGCTGGCGAACAAGGCCTTTTCCACCTGCTCAGCGCTCTTGGCCCCAGCCGACCACAGGAGCGCCGCCACTCCGGCCACGTGGGGCGTCGCCATGCTGGTGCCCTGGTACGAGGCGTAGACGGCCTTGCCAACGTGCTGAGGGTCGATGGTGTTCTGAACGATGCCCCCCTCCTCGCCTCGGGACTTGTCGCCACCAGGAGCGGCGATGTCGAGCTCCTTGCCCCACGACGAATACGGCGCCCGAGCCCCCGTGGGCCCGACCGCGCCGACGGCCACCGCGCCGGGGTAGGCCGCGGGAAACTCCACCACGCCACGGCCGCCGTTCCCCGCAGCGCAGACGACCACCACGCCCTTGGCCCTGGCGTACTCGACCGCGTGCTCCATCACCACCGAGCGGCCGCCACCGCCCAGCGACATGTTGATGACCTTGGCGCCATGGTCCGCCGCCCAACGAATGGCGTCGGAGATTTCGGCCGTATTGCCCGAGCCGAAGTGATCCAGCACCTTCACCGGCATCAGCGTGGCCTCGAAGGCGATGCCCGCGACGCCCTCCTTGTTGTTGGTGACCTGCGCGATGGTGCCAGCCACGTGGGTGCCGTGGCCGTGATCGTCGTTGGCGTGCTTGTCATCGTTGATGAAGTCGTAGCCCTCGACGAACCGGGCACCGTCGAGATCGGGCACCCGCACGAAGTCGTCGTGGTTCTCCCAGGCGATGCCGGTGTCGAGCACCGCCACCACCACGCCCTTCCCCCGCGCCTTGTCCCACGCCTTGGGCATGTTGATCATCTTGAGGTTCCACTGCTTCTCGAACAGCGGATCATTCGGCAGCCAGCTCGCGGAGACCTTCATCAGCGGCTCGGCGGCCTCCACATGCGGGTCGCTGCGAATGCGGGCGAGCAGGGCCTCCTCCTCGTCGTCGGTGCCCCCGAAGCCGCCGACGGTGATGGCGCTATTCACGCCCTCTTCGTCGTCCACCCGCTCGAGATCCACGCCCCAGGCCTTCTCGTACTCGTCGAACTCGGCCTTCGTCGTCCCGTCTTTGAAGTCGACGACGATGGCCCCGGGAATGTGCCAGGTGACGTCGTCAGGCAGGTCGCCCGTGAGGTAGCTGGGGCGGCTGGGCGGGGCCTGGTGCGAGCCCTGGCCCTCGGGCTTCGCGCAACCGATCATCGACACCAGGCCCACAAGGGACAGCAGGGAGAAGCGGTTGGTCATGGCAGTCCTCGAGCCCGTGTACGAACGATCATCGAAACGATTGGATCTTCTCTCCTGTTCCACCCCGCGCCATGAAGTTCGGTGAAGCTCTCGAACTCTAGTCGGTGCGGGCAGTTGCAAGCGATGCCCGGGCCACCAAGGCAGCCACTGCCTGGCCCACCATCGGCAGACCGCGCAGGAACGTCGAGGTGGCTTGGGACACCACCGTGAGCTCCCCGTCCAGGCGCTCCAGCGCTGCCCTCCAGGCCGCCAGGTCGGCCGAAAACTCGAGCTCGGGGAGCACGACCGCCAGCGGGCCGAAAGCGAGGTCGCCGGGCCGCACCACGCTGGGGCTCACCAGAGCCAGGCCGGCCACTTCCCGTCGGGCGGCGAGCTCCAGGGCCACCGCATCGGAGGCCCCAATGGACGCCACCACCGCGCCCGTGCCCCTTGCGTTGTCGATGGCCAGGTCGAGGGCTGCCGTCGCGTCCTCGAGCCACGCCTCGGCGCTTCGGCTTTGCTGGCCCTGGCTTCCTCCGACACCCCGGTAGTTGAAGCGCAGCGTGGGGTGCCCTTCGCGCGAGGTGGCGAAGGCAATCTCCGCCGCCGCCACGTGATCCATGCCACTGCCCTCGAAGGGCGGTGGAGGCAGAATCAAGAGCCCCACGGCTCGATCACCCCGGTGGGCCACGCCCTCGAGCACCAGGCCTCCCGCGAGTGGAATCAACGTGGGCCGCTCGAGGTACTGGCCCTTCGTCACCATGCCTGCAGCACGCCGAACTTGAGGTACTTGCCTTCGGGGAACTGGAGACGCACCGGGTGATCCGGTGGCTGGTAGCGCTCTTCCACCAAGGTGAGATCGACGCCGGCGTTGAGCGCCCCCTCCCTCACGGCCCCATAGAAGGCCTCCGACGACACCCGTGCCGAGCAGCTCGCGGTGCACAGGAGGCCGCCCTTGGCCACCACGGCGAGGGCCTGGCGGTTGAGCGAGGCGTACCCTGCCACCGCGGCCTCCACGGCCTTCTGGCTCTTGGCGAAGGCCGGCGGATCGAGGATGACCAGGTCGAAGGTGCGCCCTTCGCGCTTGAAGGACTCGAGCAGCTCGAAGACGTCGGCGGCGAGGAAGTCGTGCTTCTCGGGGGCGAGTCCGTTCTCTTTGAAGTTCTGCCGGGCGAGGCCCACCGCGTCGGCGTCCTGGTCGACCGAGAAGACCGCCGAGGCCCCACCCAGCGCCGCGTTCACCGAAAAGCCGCCCGAGAAGCAGAAGCAGTTGAGCACGCTCCGACCCCTCGAGAGGCGCCGCACCAGGTGCCGGTTTTCCCGCTGATCGAGGAAGAACCCGGTCTTCTGCCCGCCGTACACGTCGACCAGAAACCTGGCGCCCCGCTCGTTGATGGCGAGGGGGTTGGGAGGCGCCTCGCCAGCGAGCAACCGGCCGCTCCCCGCCTCGTCGTCGACGTCGGCGTCGTCTCGGCCCACCTCGTCGCGCCCCACCACGCCCTTGAGCCCCGGGACCACCGTCGCCAGGGCCTCGACGATCATCTCCTTGAAGGGCTTGAGACCGGCCGAGTACAGCTTCAGCACCGCCGTGCCTGCGTAGAGGTCGACCACCACCCCAGGCAGCTCGTCGCCCTCGCCGTGCACCAACCGGTACGCGTCGGTGTCGGTGAGGTCGACCAGCGCTTGCCTCCTCTGGTAGGCGCGGCGGATCCTCCGCTCGAGGAAGGCCTGGTCGATGCGCTCCTGAGGGTCGGTGGTCAGCACCCGCACGGCGATGGCCGAGAACGGGTCGAAGTAGCCGCGACCCGCGAACCGGCCCTCGTCGACGAGGTCGACCACGCTCCCCGCCGGCAGCCGGGGCAGCTCCTCCAACGCCCGCTTGAACACCCAGGGGTGGCCGGCCCTCAGGTGGCGCCCCAACCCCGGCTTCACCGCCAACTTCACCAATCGACTCATGACTCTTTCCTCGCTCGCGCCCGGGCGACGGCCTTGGCGAGCTCGATGAACCCAGCACTCTCGCGAGCCCGCGTCACGTAAGCCGGTCGCTCGTCGAGCACGTCGGCCACGTCCATCACGTTGGCCACCCCGACCGACAGGCCGAAGGCTCCGAACATCGGCGCGTCGTTGAGCGAGTCGCCGACGTAGACATAGCGGCGATCGTCCTGCTCGAGGTGCTTGCCCCACTCCCGGTGGAGGAAGCGCCGCACCGTCGACGCCTTGTCGAAGCGGCCGAGCCAGCAGTTGACGTGGACACTCGACCGCACCGCGCTCACGCCCCGCGACACCAGCTGCGCCTCGAGCTCGATGGCCGACTCGACGGTGAGGCGGGCGTCTTCGGCGTAGTCGATGGCCAGGTCGACCTCGGTGGCCGCGCTGTCCATCGAGCGGCGGGCTCCGGGGACCTTCGCGATGGCCCGGTCGACCTGGCGCTCGAGGGCCCGCCGGTTCGGCCCTCGCACCGAGGGTGGTTGGGCGTAGACCTTCACCAGCCGCCCGCGTCTCCAGGCGAAGTACAGGCCGCCATTCTCCACCACCACCCCGGCCACCGGCCACTGACGGGCCCAGCACTCGCCCCAGCCGCTCGAGCGACCGCTCACCAGCACCACCGGCAGGCCGAGCGCCGCCAACCTCTCGAGCGCCGCGAGCGTGGCCGCGTTCAGCTTCCCGCTGGTCGTCATGGTCCCGTCGACGTCGGTGAAGATGGCCTCGACCTGGGAAAAGTCGGCCGCCCGCAAGGGGGCGAAGCTCCGTCGACGCGGCTCAGCCATGGGTGAGGCTGGCGAGGAGCCCGACGAATTGGTCGACCTCGGAGGGGAGGCTCTCGGGAGTCGGCGGCGTCTTGCGCAGCTTGCGGAGGAAGGCGTCGAAGTCGGGCGAGCGGCCATACAGCGACTGGCCCGCGCCGATGGCATCGTTGAAGGCCGCCAGTTGGTCTTCGTAGCGCTGGGCGTTCATCGCGCCCTCCAGCACCACGCCGACCGCCGCCTGGACCTCCTGGTCGTGCTCCACCAAAATCTCCCGGTGGTTCACGTCGCGGAAGGTGTCCACGAAGTCGACGAAGGGCTCGAGCAGCGTCAACAGGTCGAGCTTGGTCAGCCCCGGCGTCACCAGCTTGCGCAGCCGATGGCGAAACTCGGTGATGACCCGCTTGTCTTGGGCCCGGAGAGCCCGCCACGCGGCGGTGCGCCCGAAGGCGTTGAGCTCCTTCTCGATCTGCTGGACGTTCCACTCCACGTCCTCGAGAGCCGCCTCGCCGACCTTCTGGATTCGCGCGTGCATCAGCCGCTGGAGATCGGCGGTGGTGGAGCGAATGACCAGCGTCGCCGCCAACGCCTCGTCGAAGCCCGGCTCGACATCGCGCCGCTTGCACTCGGCCAGCCGGGTCGCCACCTCGAAGACCATGCTGCCGATGCGGTTGCGGAACTGAAAGCGGAACGACTGCAGCTCGATGACGAGATTCCAGCGATCGCCCACCACCGACGGGTCTCTGACCCGCTGGCCGAAGCGGGCGACCACGGCCCTCAGGTCTCCCGACGCTGCTCGGATGATGTCCATCACCCCGTCGAGGCGATCATCGATGGAGATCTCCCCCTCGGGGAAGTGGGCGTCGATCTCGTCGACGAGCGCGCTGACGTTGGCCAGCGTCTCGGCCACCACCGGGGCCAGCTCCTCCCAGAGCGAGAGGTCTGCCGTGTCCTCCAGCGGCAGGTTTTCTTCGTACTTGACCAGCTCGAGCTCCCCCAGCTTCGAGATCGCGCGGGCCGCCGACTCCAGCACGCGCCTCAGCCGATCGGCGAAGGGCACGTCGGGCTCCAGCGCGAGAATGGCTCCGAGGCGGGGTGGGAGAATGTTTTCCACGGGATCGGGAGCACCATAGACGCAAAGCCTATGAACATTGAAGATTTGCAACCTGCGCGGCAGCTCGTCCGGTGTGACCGTTCCTTTCAAGCATGAGCGCAATGCTCGACGACCGACTCAGCGCGGCGTCGTGAGCACCAGCTGGTGGGTGGCGCGGGTGAGGGCGACGTAGAGCCCGCGGCGGGCCTCGGGCGTGGAGGTCCAGGTGCCGCCCTCGGGATCCGGGAGGACGACGACGTCGAACTCCAGCCCCTTCACCTCGGCCACGCAGGTGGAGACGACGCCTGGGCCGAAGGGGAAGTCACCCTCCAGCGCGAGGTGCACTGGGAGCGCCTGGCCGAGCAGCCTGGCCCAAGCCCGCGCCAAGTCGGGGCTGCGGGCGATGAGGGCGAGGGTCGCGCTGGGGTACCGGTCGACCAGGTGCCTCAGGAGCTCGATGAGCTCGACGAGCGCCTGCGCCTCATGGGGCGCGCCGACGAGGTGAATGCTGGGCGCCTCGGTCAAGCGAAACTCGCCGGCCAGCACGGCGCGGGCGAGGGCCGTCACCTCGGGCGGGCAACGGTAGCTGATCTCCAGCACCGAGCGGGTGTGCGCTGGTGCCGCGAGGGCCGTCATCACCGAGTCCCACCCCAGGAACGAGGTGGTGGGGTCCACTTGCTGGGCGGCGTCACCAGCCACGATGAGCGCACCGGAAGGCTTGAGCCCCCGGCGCAGCAGCTCGAGCTCCAACGGCGCGAGCTCCTGGGCCTCGTCGATGACCAGCGCGTCCCATCGGGCCATGGCGCGCTGGGGCCTCCGGGCCCGCGTGGCTCGTTCGGCCTCGAGGGCGAACAGCACGGCATAGTCCTCGACGTCGACAGTCTCGGCGTCCTCCTCGGGTGTGCCCTCATCGATGGAGGCGCCATCCACCGTCCGCAAGCGCGCGGCGTCGGTGACGTGGGCGAACCGCCGCTCGGTCGTCTGGAGAAACTGCAGGTGGGTGTGTTCGGCCACCTCGGCCACGCTGAGACCGTGGAGCGCCCCGCCCGAGGCCGCGACGATGCGCTCGAGCCAAGCCGTGTCTCCGAAGAGGTTCAACAGGTCTCGTCGGCCCGTCGCCCGCCGGCTCTTGCCCACGAAGTCACCCAAGACGTGGCGGAGCGCGGGGTGGCGCTTCAAGGTGACGGTGCGGGAAGACGCGTTGCGACTCTCTCGGCTGGGGAGCTTGAACGCCTGGTGGGCCTCGCGACGAGCCCAGCCCTCGAAGGTCCACACCTCGACGTGGCCGAGCCCCCGGCGCTCCAAGGCCCGCGAGGTCAGACGGCGCAGGCCCTCGGTGGGCACCACCACCGCGCCGCGGAAGCCTCGGCCACGCAGCCGCGCGAGGGCCTCGAGGCGGCGGAGGGCCACCGTGGTCTTGCCGAAGCCGGCCTCACCCAGCACCAGCGCGGGCTCGCCGAAGGGGAGCTCGACCACCCGCTGCTGGGCCGGGTCGAGAGTCACGTCGAGCGGCGAGCGAAACCCCATGCGACCGCCGGGCACCGCGAGGCGAGGCGGCGTCCGTGGCTGGGCAGGCGCCGACGGGCTCAAGGTCTCGGTCGGCGCGAAGACCTTCAGCACCTCGCCCCTTCGCACCTCGAGCCCTTGCTTGAGGAGGAGCCGCACCGAGCCTCCGGGGCCATCCCAGTCGTCGCCTTCGGAGAGGCCAAAGTACATCTCGGCCAAGGGGGCCGTGCGCCAGTCGACGACGGCCAGCGCCTGGCCATCGCTGGCGGCCGAGGCCTGGCCACGGGTGCCGAGGAGCACGGTGCTCCTGCGCCGAGCCGATTCGATGATCATCATCCCCACGGGCGCTTCGAGCCCGAACCTCCGCCGCCCCTCCTCCACTGCCACGCGAGCCGCCTGGATCCGGTCGAGGCCTTCGAGCATGGGTGCTCCCTACCGAAGGCCGAGCCTCAGGCCTACCGGATCTCTCACCGATGGCGCCGGGCCCGAACTTCTGCTGGAGTCATGGTCGTTCGAGGTGACCCCGCAGCGTCCCCCTGACAGCCCCACCTCGGAGGAGTCCCCATGCCGTCGGTGACGCTCGAGAACAGAACCCTCCACTTCGAGGACGTGGGCGAGGGAACCCCGGTGCTCTTGCTCCACGGGTTTCCCCTCTCCTCCGAGAGCTTCTGGCCGCAGCTCGAGCGGCCTCCTCGCGGCGCGCGGCTCATCGTGCCCGATCACCAGGGCTTCGGGCGATCTCCCCCGGGCGACGAGCCGTTCACGATGGAGCAACTGGCCCTCGACGCCCTCCGACTCCTCGATGCCATGCACCTGGGGTCCGTGGTGGTCGGCGGGGTCAGCATGGGCGGCTATGCGTCGATGGCCCTGGCCCGCCTCGATCCGTCGCGCGCGCGCGCCTTGGTGCTCATCGATACCCAGCACGGAGCCGACGACGACGCTGCCCAGGCCCGCCGCGAGGCCACTGCCCTCGAGGTCGAAGCCAAGGGCGCCGCCGTGGTCGCCGAGGCCATGCTGCCCAAGCTGTTCGCTCCCTCGGTCCTTCCGGCCACCCGGGAGCGGATCGATCGAATCATGCGGGCCCAGCGCCCAGCCAGCATCGCGGCCGCGTCGAGGGGCATGGCCCGGCGGAGAGACAGCGGAGACGTGCTGGCCCACCACGCGGGCCCGTGCCTGATCGTGGTCGGCGCCCAAGACACCCTCACCCCTCCGGCCAAGGCCCGCGCGATGGCCGAGCGAATGAAAGACGCCGAGCTCGAGGTCATCGATGGCGCGGGCCACCTCTCGAACCTCGAGCAGCCAGACGCCTTCAACGCGGCAGTGGAGCGCTTGCTCCGCCGGCTCCCGTAGCCAGGCCCGTCAGGGGGTGCAGCTGATTTCTTCGCCCACCACCGAGCAGCTCGAGCAGGTGTTGGTCTTGACCAGCGTCCCGTCGCGGCACTCGAGCGTGCTGCGCCCGTCTTGAGCGCACAGCCCCTTCGCCTCGGCCGAGGCGGCGCAGTTGTCCCCCACCGCGTTGCCGCTCATGTCACAGCGAATCAGATCGGCGTCGCGAACACAGCCGCCCTGGCCCTTGCACGGGAGGCTGAACCAGACGCCGGAGCGGCACTCGAGCGCCATGCTGGTGTCTGCGCAATAGAAGCCAGTGGTGTTGCACTTGTCACCGGCCTTGGGCGTGCCGCAACCCGAGCCCACACCCAGCACACCGATCACGACCAAACCGACGAAGAAGCGCATGAAGTGGAACACTTGGGCAGGTATGAGCTTCACTATGGAGCCCGCCGATAAGCGAGTCAATTGACTGGCGCGCGGTGAATGTCGACTTTAGCGCCCCGCCGAGCCGAGCACTTCAGCGAAGAACCGCCTCAGGTTTTCACCCATCACCCGCTCCACCTCGCCCAGGCTCAGCCCCGCGTCGACGAGCGCCTGGGAGACCTTGGGCAAGTCCCGGGCATCACGCAGCTCCTTGGGCAACGGCACCATCCCGTCGAAATCGGACCCCAGCGCGACCCCACTTTCTCCCATGACGGCCACGGCGTGCTTCACGTGCCGCGCCAGGTGCGCCAGCGTGCTGCCTCCCAGGTACTGAGGGGCAAAGATGATGCCCACGACGCCGCCCCGGTCGGCCACCGCACGGAGGGTGTCGTCGTCGAGGTTCCGCCACAGGGGCCGAACCGCGCTCACCGCGGCGTGGCTGCAGAAGAGCCGACCCTTGAACTCGAGCAGCTCGCCCAGCATCGCCCGCGAGGCGTGGGCCAGATCGAGCACCATGCCCGTGGCCGCCATCGCCTCGAGCACCTCGCGACCCAGGGGTCGGAGCGCACGGTTGCCCAGGCCTGGCGTCGAGGTCCCTCCCAGCTCGTTGTTGGACAGGTGCGTCAACGACATGAAGCGCACACCCCGCCGGTGGAGCTCGGCCACCCGGTCGACCCGGCCCTCGAGGGCGTGAGCCCCCTCCACGCCGAGCACCGCGGAGAGCCGGCCCTGCTCGAGGTTGGCCTCGAGCTCGGCGCTGCTTGCCGTCACAGCCGCCGAGCCGTTGGACCTCTGGCAGGCATCGACGAGGCGGTCGATCTGCCAGGTGCAGCGAGCCCACTCCGACGCGCGGGCCTCGGGTGGCCAACCGGCCCAGCGGGCGAACAGGCCGAAGCCATCGATGACCGGCAGCCCCCGCGTGACGATGGTGAAGCACTGGAGCTTGACGCCACCCTCATGAAGCCGGGGGAAATCGACGTGCCCCTTCTCGTGGGCGAGGGTCAAGTCGCGGTTCCACATGAGCGAGTCGGCGTGGGCGTCAGCGACCGTCCAACGGCGATGCTGCTGCAGCACGTCCGAGTTCTCCGCCACGAGGTCCTCGTGTAGGGTCGCCTGGGGGCGGAAATCAACGGCATGCCCGAATCGACCAGCTACGAGTTCTCCACGGTGATGGTCTCGGGCATCAAGCGCGCACTCGTGGAGCACGGCTGGTTCGACGCCGTCAAGGCCGAGCTCTCGAGCACGGCCAGGGCCACCCTCGACGCCGCGGAGGAGTCCAAGTTCCACCCGGGCCCCGCGCTCGACGAGGTGTCCGAGGTGCTGGCGAGGCTCCATGGCCTCGATGCGGTGACGCGCCTGTTTCGCACCGTCACCGCGCGGTCGATGGAGAGCGTGGTGGCGCCACTGGCCCGGGTCTACCTGGCGCTCAAGGGTGACAGCCCAGAGGTGTTGCTCGCCCGGTTCGACTCGCTGCTGCAGGTCGCCGCGCGGGGCCTCCGTGCCAGCTGGGTGGCGCAGAGCACGCGCGCCGGGACCCTCACCCTCGTCTACCCCTCTCCACGGGCTCTCGCGGCCTCCTCGGCCTGGAGAGGCACGCTCCTTCACTTGCTCGATTTCTGCGAGGTGAGCGGCGAGGTCGAGGTGCTCGAGCCCGGCGAAGGAGGTCGCGCGGTCCGGCTCCGTGTGCAGTGGGACTGACGGAGACACTCCCGCCATGACCCAGCTGAGGCCTCTTCATGTGGCTCCTCTCAGAGTCACTGGCGGCTCCGCTCACTGAGCTGCCTGAAGGGGTAGCCTCGGTGGTGCTCACGGCGCCGTCGGCTGGGCCAGTGACCAAGGAAGAGGTCGACTCGGTCCGGCGCTTCGTCGAATATGGAGGNNCTATGGAGGAACCCTGGTGTACCTCGCTCCTCGACACCGCCCCCAGATGAGGCCAACCTCAGGGCCGCTTCGACTTCAGCCTCGCCCGCTCCTGGCGCAGGCTCTCGAGCTGGCCCAGCTCGAGCGGCACATCGCCCACACCGACCTGACCCAGCTCGGGCTCCCGCTGGCGGGCGACCCAGGCCCACAGAAAAGCGACCAGGCCCAAGAGCCCACAGACGATGGCCGCCACAGGCACCTGCGCGACGGGCACGGTGGCAGGGCGCAGCACGATGGCGCCGGGCATGAGCGAGCGTCCCAGCGCCCGCTGCACCGCGCCCTCGTCTTTCGCGCCCTCGGCTTGAACCCGGCCGAGGCTCCGCCACCGCTGGAGCCCGGCGGCGTCCTGGAGCGCCCTCAGCCGCTCGTCGTCACTCCCCCGCTCGAGGCGGTTGACGATGGCGAGCACCTCGGGCTCGAGCAGCACCACCACCGCACGGGCCGGCGAGCGGCTCAGCTCATGGCTCACGAGCGGCACCAGCACTTCGCGCCAGGTCGGTGGCGACTCGCGAAGCGCGCGGCTCTTGCCCTCGAGACGATCAGCCAGCCGCTCATAGCCTTGGGCATCGCCCACCAGCGCCAGGTCGAAGTCGAGCTCGCAGCCCTCGAGCGTCACCCAGCCAGCGCTGGGGGTGGCGGCGAACTCCCGGCAGCTCCGGGAGAGCCCTCGAGCCGCCGCGGTCGAGTATTCCTTCACGGACAGCACACCACATGAGCCCACCAGCCCTGCCCCGACAAGACCCAACAAGAAAGGCCGCATGTGCGCGCAGTATGGTACCTGAATTGCCTCGTCGTCGGGGTGAGCCTTGACGTACGAGGCTGCCCCAAGAGAGGGAGTTCGAGTTCCTGTGTCCGACATCCCGGCGGTCGAAGTTCGCGACGTGAGCAAACGCTTTGGGCCCCGGTGGGCGGTGGCCCGGCTCACTTACACCCTACCCGCCGGGCGCTCGCTGCTCCTCACCGGCCACAACGGCTCGGGGAAGACGACGCTGCTGCGAATGATCTCCACGGCCACTTTCCCCACGGCCGGTGAGGTGCACATCTTCGGGCAAGACACGCGCAAGAATCGAGACAGCCTCAGGCGAATCGTAGGCCTCTTGAGCCACGCCAGCTTCCTCTACGAAGACCTCACCGCCGAACAGAACCTGATGCTCCTGGCCCGTCTCCTCGGCCTCGAGGGCGCCAAAGCCAAGGTGGCCGAGCTGCTCGATCGGGTGGGGCTCAAGCAGCGCTCCGACAGCCCGGCCCGGCACTTCTCGGCAGGCATGCGCAAGCGGCTGGCCATCGCCCGGCTCCTCCTGAAGGCGCCTCGGCTGGCGCTGCTCGACGAGCCCTTCGGCGAGCTCGACCCCGGAGGCATCGCCCAGATGGAGCAGCACATTCGCGACCTGCAGCAGACCGGCACCACCGTGGTGCTGGCGACGCACCTCATCGAGCAGGGCGAGCGGCTGACGCAAGAGCGGCTCCACTTGCAGAACGGCCGCCTCACCCGGCCGGGGCCCGAGCGCGCGTCGGAGGGCGAGTGATGCTGAAGGCGACCTTCCTCATCATCAACAAGGATCTCCTCATCGAGTGGCGCACCCGGGCTCGGCTCAACGCCCTGGTGTTCTTCGCCCTCGCCACCTTGCTGATGTTCAGCTTCGCCTTGGGCCCCGACACCGTGGCCCTGCGCCGCAACGCCGCCGGCTACCTGTGGCTGGGCATCCTCTTCGCGTCGGTGCTGTCGCTGGGAGAGTCGTTTCGCATCGAGACCGAGAACCTCGCCCTCGACGGCGTGCGCCTGGCCCCCGCCGACCCCCGCGCCGTCTTCCTCGGCAAGGCCCTGGGCAACACCTTCATGCTGTGGATCCTCGCCCTCGTCGTCACCCCCGTCACCATCGCGCTCTACGATGTCACGGTGCACGGCGGCTTCGTGAAGCTCGCCTTCGTCCTGCTCCTCGGCTGCTTTGGCATCTCGGCGCCCGGCACCATCTACGCGGCCATCGCCTCCAACGCCCGCGCCCGCGACGTGCTCCTTCCGCTGCTGCTCTTCCCGGTGCTGATTCCGAGCCTGCTGGCCTCTGTCAAGGCCACCGGGCTGGTTCTCGACGGAGATCCCATGCTGCAGCTGGACGGCTGGCTAGGACTGTTGAGCGCCTTCAACGTGTTGTATTGGGGGTTGGGGTTCGCGCTGTTTCCCCGTGTGATCGAGGACGATTGACCGATGCGCCATTGGCTTCTGAGCTACGACAGCGGCACGAGGTTGCTCTTCTGGGTGCCATTGGCGCTCTTGTTGTTGACCTTCGCCCTCATCGGGACGCTCCTGTGGGACTCGAGCGCGCGGCGGACGACCTCAAAGGCCCTTGGGTGGCTCGCCATGAGCATGTTCCTGGTGCAGCCGTACCTCGCGCTCGTGTGGGCGCCCCCTGAGCAGTACATGGGCAACACGGCGCGCATCATCTACATGCACGTACCTACCCAATGGGTCGCGCTGCTGGCCCTCACGGTGAATTTCGCCTGCTCGGTGGCCTTCTTGTTCCGCAAGAGCTTCGCCACCGACGCGCTGGCGCAGGCGTCGGCTGAGATCGGTCTCATCTTGGGCACGCTGGGCCTCGTGACGGGGTCCATCTGGGCCAAGCCCACCTGGGGCACCTGGTGGACCTGGGACCCACGGCTGGTCACCGAGGCCATCTTGGTCGTCATCTACATGGGCTACTTGGCGATGCGCCGCTTCGTGGAAGACCCCGAGAAGCGGGCCACCTGGGCGGCGGTGATGGGCATCATCGGGTTCGTCGACATTCCCGTGCTGTGGTTCTCGGTGAAGTGGTGGCGGTCGATGCACCAGGTGCAGTCGAACACCGCGACCATCGATCCGGTGATGCGCATGGTGTGGACCTGGAGCGCCGCCATGTTCCTCGCGCTGACCGTGGTGTGGATCTACCAGCGCTTCCTCCTCGCCCAAGAGGCCCAGAAGAACGAAGTCGCCCTCCCCTCGACCCTCCCCGACGCGCAGGAGGCCTGACATGGGTCACATCGTCGGTGGCTGGGAGTACGTCTGGGCGGTCTATGGAATTACGTGGGCCACGGTGGTCCTCTACAGCGCGTCCATCTTCTTGAAGCGCAAGAAGGAGAAGTGAATGAAAGCCTCACTCAAAGGCCCCCTGATGGCCCTGGGAGCTCTGGCCGTCGCGGGAGCCGCGCTCGCCTTCATCGCGTTCAGCAACATCGGGGACAACCTGGTGTACTACTGGAGCCCCGGCGAGATGCTGACGCAGGGTGCGAAGGCCTACGGCCCCACCATTCGGCTGGGTGGCCTCGTCGCCCCCGGGTCGATCCAGTGGAACGCGGGGCACACCGAGCTCAGGTTCAAGGTGGCCGACTCCGATCAGCCCACCGCCACCACCGTCGAGGTGCTCTGCGACCAGGTTCCTCCGCAGATGTTCCGCGAGAAGATCGGCGTGGTGGTCGAGGGCACCTTCGATCAGTCCAAGGTCTTCAAGACCAGCCGGCTCATGGTGAACCACTCCAACGAGTACAAGCCGCCCAAGGACGACAAAGAGTTCAAGGACATGATGAAGAACATGAGCATGGGCGACGCTCCACAGCAGGCCAAACGCTGATCTCGCCCCAGAAGCGCTCCGCTCGCTCACAACCCTTTAAAGACAAGGCGTCTTTCCTGTGAATTCGACACTCGGCTATGGACTGGTGCTCTCGGGCCTGATGTGCGCGGCCTTCGCCGCGGTCGTAGGCCTCGTCACCGGCATGGCCCGCCGTGAGAACGCCCTACCCTGGGTACAACGGGCGATGTACGGCTTCGCGGCCAGCATGATCGGCGCGAACCTGGTGATGGTGAAGGCCCTGCTGGAGCACGACTTCTCGGTGAAGTACGTGGCCCAGGTCGGCAGCCGCTCGACTCCGACCATCTTCACCATCGTCTCCCTCTGGAGCGCGCTGGAAGGCAGCATCCTCTTCTGGGGCGCGATCATGGCGGGCTACCTGTTCGCCTTCACGTGGATCTACCGCCGCGAGCACGGCCGCTACATGCAGCTCTCGCTCGGCGTGATGGCCGCGGTGGCGACCTTCTTCGCCTTCCTCATCGCCGGCCCGGCCAACCCGTGGACCGCCATCCCCCACCCAGCGATGGACGGCCCAGGCCCCAACCCCCTGCTCCAGAACCACGTGCTGATGATCATTCACCCGCCGATGCTGTACCTCGGCTACGTGGGCATGACGGTCCCCTTCGGCATCGCCGCGGGCGCGCTGCTGCGGGGTGAGCTGGGCGACGCATGGATGGTGCCGCTGCGCCGGTGGACCTTGGTGCCCTGGCTCTTCCTCTCGATCGGCATCATCCTCGGCGGCTGGTGGGCCTACGCCGTGCTCGGCTGGGGTGGCTACTGGGCGTGGGACCCCGTTGAGAACGCCTCCTTCATGCCGTGGCTGACCTCCACCGCGTTCCTCCATTCCACGATGGTGCTGGAGCGCAAGAAGTCGCTCAAGCTGTGGAC
>PMBV01000159.1:12657-13241 GCA_003153055.1 Myxococcales bacterium | reverse complement strand
CGATCGCCGAACCCGGGCGCCTTGACTGCGCAGACATGCAGCGTCCCCCGGAGCTTGTTCACCACCAGCGTCGCCAACGCCTCACCGTCGACCTCCTCGGCGATGATGAGCAGCGGCTTGCCGACCTTGGCGACCTGCTCGAGCAACGGCAACAGCTCTTGCATGCCCGAGATCTTCTTCTCGTGAATGAGGATGGAGGCGTCGCTCAGGACTGCCTCCATGCGCTCGGGGTCGGTCACGAAGTACGGCGACAGGTACCCGCGATCGAACTGCATGCCCTCCACCACCTCGAGGGTCGTCTCCATCACCTTGGCCTCCTCGATGGTGATGACGCCCTCCTTGCCGACCTTCTCCATCGCCTCGGCGATCAGCTTGCCGATGGTCTCGTCGCCGTTGGCGCTGATGATGCCCACCTGGGCGATCTCGCTCCTGCCTTGGGTCGGCTTCGACTGCTTCTTCAGCTCGGCGACGACGGTCTCGACGGCGGCCTCGATGCCTCGTTTGATCTCCATCGGGTTGGCCCCGGCGGTGACGAGCTTGGCGCCCTCGACGTAGATGGCCTGGGCGAGCACGGTCGCGGTGGT
>PMBV01000159.1:12375-12618 GCA_003153055.1 Myxococcales bacterium | reverse complement strand
TCCTTGGTGATGATCGGCGAGCCCCAAGACTTCTCGAGGATGACATTGCGACCCCGAGGCCCCAGCGTCACCTTCACGGCGTTGGCGAGCGTGTTGAGCCCGTGAGCGATCTGCTGACGGGCGTTGCTGTCGAACAGAATTTCCTTGGCTGACATGTGGTCTGTTCCCCTATTTCTCGATGATCGCGAGGACGTCGTCTTCGCGAAGGATGATGTGGTCCTTGCCGTCGAGCTTCACTTCGGA
>PMBV01000159.1:0-12353 GCA_003153055.1 Myxococcales bacterium | reverse complement strand
GGAATGAACAGGCCGCCGGAGGTCTTTGCCTCCTCTTCGATTCTCTGAGCCAAGATGCGGTCTGTGAGCGGGCGAATCTTCATGGGTTGCCTCTATGTCTGAGTTCACCCCAGCCCCAGCAGGTTTCGGGCCAGGGCCCCGCGTGTGTAATGTTGGGGGCTTGTCTCGCGACTCGCGTGAATCGCTCCCTCGCCCCATCAAACTGGAGGACTTCACGGGCTCCCGCCGCGCTCGGCCCTTGGCGTGCTCCTTGCGTCCAGTCCTCCTCATGACGACGACCCTCGAGAAGCAGAGCGCTGAGCTCAGGCCGATGCGGCTGGGCCTGTGGGTGGGCCTCGGCGCGGTGGGGCTCGTGCTGGTGGCCCTTCTCGCCTCGGTCACGACGTACAACGGCCTCGTCACGCTCGATCAAGCGGTGAAGGCGCAGTGGGCCGAAGTCGAGAACGTCTACCAACGCCGGGCCGACCTGGTGCCGAACCTNNCAGTACCAGCGCCGGGCCGACCTGGTGCCGAACCTCGTCAGTACCGTCAAGGGAGCCGCCGACTTCGAGCGCGACACGCTCACCGCCGTGACCGAAGCGAGGGCGCGGGTGGGCCAGGTGTCGGGCGCGGCGCCGAAGAACGTCACGGAGGATCCCGCGGCCTTCGCCCAATTCCAGAAAGCCCAGGACGCCCTGTCGTCGTCGCTCTCTCGCCTCATGGTGGTGGTCGAGCGCTACCCCGACCTCCATGCGACCCAGAACTTCCGCGACCTCCAGTCGCAGCTCGAGGGCACTGAGAATCGCATCACTGTCGCGAGGATGCGGTTCAACGAGTCGGCGCAGGCGTTCAATGCGAGGCGGAGCAGCTTCCCGACCGTCGTGCTCGCGGGGCTGTTCGGCCTCCGTTTCAGCGAGAAGCCCTACTTCGAGGCCGACCGCGGGGCCCGCACCGCGCCGGTGGTCGACTTCAGGAAACCCTAGTGGCCACCGCGCGGTCCAAGACCGAGGCCTCGCTGGCGTTCGCCGGGCTCGTGGTCCTGATGATCGCCCTCTGGACGGCTGGGTCGGCGCTCGCGGCCGGGGCCCCACCCTCGCCGACCCGATGGGTCACCGACGCGGCGGCGCTGCTGTCACACGAGACGCGGGCCGCCCTGGACGCGCGCCTCGAGGCCTACGAGCGAACGAGCGGGCACCAGATTCTCGTGTGGATCTCCGATTCCACTGACGGCGCTCCGGTCGAGGACTTCGCGGTGCGGGCGTTCAAGGAGTGGAAGGTCGGTCGCAAGGGCCTGGACGACGGGCTGGTCCTCTTCATCTTCTCGCGAGACCACCGCAGCCGCATCGAGGTCGGCTACGGGCTCGAAGGGGTCGTCACCGACGCCCAGGCCACCCGGCTCCTCGACGACGTGCTCGCGCCACGACTCAGGGCCCAAGACGCCGACGGAGCGGTGATCGCGACCGTCGATGGTCTGGTCGAGCTCGTGGGAGGCGAAGGCGCCCTGGGGCCTCGGACTCGAGTCGGCGCCCAGACAGCCCACAGAACCTTGAGCGTCCCCCAGATGGTCCTCTTCGCTGTCCTGGGCCTCGCCTTCTTGTTGCTGCTCGCGACACACCCGCGCATGGCCCTGTTCCTGCTCGCGAACATCGCGTCGAGCGCATTCGGTCGCACGGGCGGCTCCGCGGGCGCGGGCCGGAGCGGCGGCGGGGGTCGTTCTGGAGGGGGAGGAGCCAGCGGGTCATGGTGAGCACACACATCGACGCGGTGAGAATCGAGCAGGCCATCATGGCGGCCGAGCGAGAGACCTCGGGCGAGCTGAGGGTCTCGGTGGCCCCGTTCTTTTGGGGCAGCGTCAGAGCGATGGCCGAGAGGGCCTTCGCGCGCCTCGGGATGGCCGACGCCCGCGATCGCAACGCGGTCCTCTTCCTCGTCGTCCCCCGACGCAGGCGATTCGTGGTACTCGGTGACGTGGGAATCCACGAGCGAGTCGGGCAACCCGGGTGGGACTCGGTCGCCCGGGAAATGGAAGCGCGCTGCCGGGCCGTGGACCTCACCACGGCCATCGAGCACGGCATTCGTCTCGTGGGCGTGCACCTCTCCCGGCACTTTCCCCCTCGCCCCGGGGACCAGAACGAGCTCCCCGATGAGGTCGATCTCCCGACGAAGCCCAATCATAACGACTGAGCCCCCGTTCAATTCGATGACCCCGAAGTGACCGGGCCGCCGAAGGGCGCGGGAAATGGCGCACACCGGCGTGGTACGCAAGATGCTCAAGACGGACTCTCGGAGCCGACGCCGACACTTCCCAGCCACCCCGTCGCTGGAACACAGAAAACACATGACGGAAAAGCCTGTACATCTTGCGAGACTCCTCGGCATCGGCAGCGGCCACGGGCGAAGAGAGAATGGCTGACTTCAAACGAGGGATGATCATTCATCGACCAGGAGCAGCGCGCTCGGTCGAAATGATGTATGCTGTTGGTCAATCTGAAGGAACGAGACAGAGGCTAAATGCGAGCCGACGAACTGGATCACAAAGAGCTCCTCGAGCTGGATCCTGACGGCGGCCTCATCCGCTTCGCCGGGCAGCGAGCCCTGCTCCTCGACGCGGTGGCGATGGGGCTCCTTCGAAAGTACCTGGTCGAGAACTTCGGCCTCACCGCGACTCGCACCGTGCTCACCCAATTCGGGTTCGCCCACGGCTGGCGAATGGCCGAGGCCATGCAAACGACCTTCAAGTGGGACAGCGACGACGACTGGCAACGCGCCGGCACTCGCATCCACACGCTCGGGGGCCTCTTCAGGGTCGAGTCAGGGGGCCGCGGGCCGCTGTCCAAAGAAGGAGTGATGCTCCTCGCCTCCTACGAGGCAGAGCAGCACCTGTTGCACTTCGGCCGCGCCGACGAGCCCGTATGCTGGACCATCTGCGGCCTCACCAGCGGCTATCTCAGCCGGAGCACGGGCAAAGAGATCTACGTGCTGGAAGACCGCTGCCTGGGCAAGGGCAACGCCGCCTGCCACCTCCTCGGGCGCACCCGCGACGAGTGGGGCGACGAGCACGCCGAGGAGCTGCAGTTCTTCGAGGCCACTCGGCTCAAAGAGGGCCTCGACGTCTCGCTCCACCGGGTCACCGAGACCCTGAAGGTCGCCGAGAAGCGGCTTCGCGAGCACCGTCGGGCGCTGGTCAGCGCGGCCCACGACCCCTCGGAGCCGCTGGGCATCGTGGCCCAGAGCACGGCGATGCACCTCATGGTGGACCTCGCGCGGAGGGTGGCCAAGGTCGACTCGACCGTGCTCATCACCGGCGAGAGTGGCGCGGGCAAGGAGCGCATCGCCCGCCTGGTGCACGACGAGTCCACCCGCGCCGCCGGGCCCTTCATCGCGGTCAACTGCGGCGCCATCACCGAGACGCTCCTCGAGAGTGAGCTGTTCGGGCACGCCCGAGGCGCCTTCACCGGAGCCACCCAAGATCGACCGGGCCTGTTCGAGGCCGCCAACAGCGGGACGCTGCTCCTCGACGAGGTCGGCGAGGTCTCACCGGGAATGCAGGTGAAGCTGCTGCGGGCGCTCCAGGAGCGGGAGGTGCGCCGAGTGGGCGAGAACAAGAGCCGGCGGGTCGACGTGCGAGTGTTGGCGGCGACGAACCGTGACCTGGCCCATGGGGTCGCGGGCGGCGCCTTCCGCCAAGATCTCTACTACCGCCTCAAGGTCGTCGAGCTCCACGTGCCACCGCTCCGCGAGCGCCGCGACGACATTCTCCCGCTGGGCCGGGTGCTGTTGACCAACGCCGCGATCCGCATGAAGCGGAAGATCTCCGCGCTCTCCCCAGGCGCCGCCGATCAACTGCTGCGCTACGAGTGGCCAGGCAACGTGCGCGAGCTCGAGAACGCCATGGAGCGAGCCGTCGCGCTCGCGCGTGGCAGCCGGGTGGAGCTCGAGGATCTTCCCGAGGAGGTCCGCCAGGCCTTCCCTCGCCCAGTGGCCACGCGAGGCACGGTCCGGCCACTCGAGGAGGTGGAGAAGGACTACATCATCGCGGCGCTCGAGCTGAACGATGGGAACCAGACCCACACGGCCGAGCAACTGAAGATCGGCTCGGCGACGCTGTACCGCAAGCTCAAGAGCTATGGGCTGATCGGCCGGAGCCGCCGGGCCACCGAGGCACACCCCAAGGCGTGAGGCGCCCACTTCAAAGGCGCTCCTCGTAGAACTGCCCGATGGCCGACCGCAGCGACAGCCGAGCTCGGTGCAGGCGGCTCTTCACGGCCGCGACGCTCGATTGGGTGAGCTCGGCGATCTCGGCGTAGCTCGCCCCCTCGAGGTCTCGCAACACGAACACCGCCCGGTGATCATCGGCCAGTGACGCCGCGGCCGCCTCGATGGCTCCGCGGAGCTCCGTGTCGAGGACCACGTCGTCGGCGGCACGCCCCGCCCACCTCGTCATGTTGTCGACGAAAGGGCTCGGCGCGTCGGCCTCGTCTCGACGCCGATCATCGACAGGGCCCTCCAGACGTCTCCGACGCAGACTCGTCAAGCCCTGGTTCGCGGCGATGGCGTGCACCCAGCTGCCGAACTGCGATTCTCCCCGGAACTGGTCGAGGTGCCGGTAGGCGGCCCAGAAGACCTCCTGAGTCACATCGGCCGCGTCCTCACGCGAATTCAGCATGCGGAAGACGAGGCTGAAGACGCGGTCGCGGTGACGCCCCACGAGCGCTTCGAACGCCGGGACATCGCCGTGCTGAGCTCGACCAAGGAGCTCGCTCTCTGGAGTGTCTGGGTTGCCGGGGTTGCCGGGGTCGCCGGTGCTGGCCCCTCGCTCGATGGCGTCCCACGGCACCACGGTCACTTCCTTCATGGGTGCTCCTCGTTCGACGCCGGGCCGATGGGCAGGTGCTCGCCCGATACGACCTGGGAGCAAGCGCCGCGCCCACCGAGGCTGAACCGACCGCTCGAATCCTGGCCGTTTGGCCAGCTCCAAGGGAGTGCGACCGGGCCAGTCCATCACATTGAGCGACCTTCCCCGTTCAATTCGAGCACCTTCGCCCAACCGCTCCGCCGCGCGCTAGGCGAGCCCTCGTTGCGAGATGCCACCCATGAGCCCCACCTCGAAGTCCGTCGTCGCGGCCTCGGCGGCCTTTCGCTTCAGCGGCATCAACAGGAGGCGAGTGACCTTCTCGACGAGCGGCGCCTCGACAAAAGGCTTGGCGACGAAGCCGTCGACGCCGAGGTCCAAAGCCTCTCTCAGGTTGCGCTCGGTGAGCTGGCCAGAGACCA
This sequence comes from Myxococcales bacterium, assembly GCA_003153055.1. The sequence continues at coordinate 7,100 of PMBV01000159.1, read as the reverse complement.
TCAACACCGGGGTCATCTCGCGGCCGGGGAGCGCGCGGATGGCCTCCAGGAGCTCCATGCCGTCGAGGTTCGGCATGTAGAGATCGGTGACGACGAGGTGGTAGTGCACCAGCTTGAAGAGCCTGAGGCCCTGTACGCCGTCTTGGGCCTCATCGACGTTGTCGAGGCCGAGCCGACTCAGAACGCTTCGAATCACCCTCCTCATCGATTCGCTGTCATCGACGACGAGCAAGCGAAGATCACGGATATCCATGGGGCCCCTTTCGGTAGGTGGTGCCACCGTAGAGGGCCAGCCAGGTATCGGAAATCAGGTTGAGCGCGTACGGGTCTCCCCGTAGCGCCGCCCTACGGCAGCAGCTTCGCTCTCTGGGCGCTGGCGACGAGCTTCATCAACTCAACCACGTTGGTCGCCTGGGTCTTCTGCATCACGTGACNNCCTCACGCTCTCGCGTCGTCAACGCCTGGAGGCGCCCGCGAGTCTCGGCAGTGCCCGCCTCTCGCTGGGCCGTATCGCGGAGGACCTCTTCGATGCGCTCCAACAGGCGGTCGCTGTCGACCGGCTTCACCAGCACGTCGCTCGCGCCCGCCTTGACCGCCGACACGGTCATGGGGATGTCGCCGTACGCGGTGAGGAACACAATGGGCAACTCGATCGACCGGAGACGGAGCTCGGCCTGGAGCTCGGTGCCGCTCATGCCCGGAAGCCGGAGATCGAGGATGATGCACCCCCGCTCCCCTGGTCTCAGCGCCCCGAGGAACAGCTCCGCGCTCGAGTAGACCTGAACCTCGTAGCCCGACAGCTCGAGCATCAGCTTGAGGCCTTCCCGAACCGGGGCGTCGTCATCGATGACATGAACCCGGCCCACCATTCCTTCGGCCCCCTTGCGCTTGAATGAACAGCAGCTGACCAGCCGCACCATCCTCCACTTCGGCGTCGGACGCGATGATACTCCGAACAATGTCGAAACGAATCGTTCCGCGTGATGGCAGCGCTCGTCCGAAGGCCAAGAAGCGACCGGCCGGGGGAGCCGGAACCTCACCTCGGGTCGATCCACGGCGCGGCTCGACGCTGCTCCATGAGCTCAGTCAGCCCCTGACAGCCATCGCCAGCTTCAGCGCGGCGGCGGTGCGGCTTGCCCAGGCAGCGCCCGGGCTCGACGCACGGCTGGTGTCGGCGGTTGCCCACATCGCCCAGCAAGTCACCCGGGCGGCGGCGGTGCTCGAAGACCTGCGGGCCTTGGTGTCGTCCCCCGAGGGGCTCCCGGGCACCAGTGAGTCCACGAGCGTCACGCGAATGTCACCGCGACAGCTCCTCGAGGCAGCCGAGCAGGAGGCCGTCTCCCGCCGTGAGGCGACCGACCAGCGCCTGGCGAGCTCGGCGCTGGACCAGACGCCCGAGGCCATCGTGGTGTGCGACCCCCGGCGCCGAATCATCCGCGCGAGCCCGGGAGCCCAGGCGCTGTGCGGCCGAAGCCCCCTCATGGACGCCTTCGAGGTGGCCTTCCCCCTCCGCGTCGCCAAACCCTCGACGGACGGCGACCTCGTGCCTCGCGCGCTGCGCGGCGAAACGGTGCGGGCACTGGCCGCCTGGCTCCCCCGCGGCGATGGGTCCCGCGCCGAGCTCATCGTCAGCGCGGGGCCGTTGACACAGGCAGCCAACCGACTCCAGGGCTGCGTCATCACGCTGACCGACGTCACCCAGTTGAGCGAGGAGAAGCTCCGACGCGTCGAGGCGGCTGATCGACGAAAGAGCGAGTTCCTCACCCGCTTGTCCCACGAGCTGCGAAACCCGCTGGCGCCCCTTCGCAACAGCCTCTACATCCTCCAACGAGCGGTGCCCGGCGACGCTCGGGCCGTGCGGGCCCAGGCCGTCGTCGATCGCCAGATCCAAGTGCTCGCCCGGCTGGCCGATGACCTCCTCGGCGTCACCCGGCTCGCGAGAGACCAGGTCGAGCTGCCCGGTGGCACGGTGGACGCCCAGAGCGAAGAGAACCTGCCCGGTGCCGTCATGTCGCCGCGGCTCCCGCTGGCGAGCTCGCCCATCGAGCGGGCCGAGGCCCCCATCAAACCACGTCACCGGATCCTCATCATCGAAGACAACCTCGACGTGGCAGAGAGCCTCCGCGAGGCCCTGGGCTTCGGCCACCACGAGGTCGAGGTGGCGTACAGTGGGCCCGAGGGGCTCGCCATAGCGCGAGCGCAGCGCCCCGATGTCATGCTGTGCGACATCGGCCTGCCAGGGATGAGCGGGTACGAAGTCGCCCGCGCCTTTCGCGCCGATGAGGCCCTCAAGGGTGTGTTCCTGGTGGCCTTGAGCGGCTACGCCCTCAGGGAGGATCTCGAGCGCGCCCAGCTGGCCGGGTTCGATCTGCACCTGGCCAAGCCGCCGAACGTCGAAAAGCTCGAGGCGCTCCTCGCCCAGGTCCCCAGCTCGGAGGCTCAGTAGAGGAAGACGGCCCTCGAGTCCTGGGGAGGCCGGCGACTCGCCGTCTCGGAGCGAACGAGGTAAGTCGTGCCATGGCCATGAGCCCTCTCGCCCTCGGCACCGTGCTCGCCGTCCTGGCGGCGCTGGCGTTCGGGGTGACGACGCCCTTCATTCAGCGCTTCGGCGTCGGTGTCGGCCCCTTCGCCACCGCCTCGGCGCTGTACCTCGGCGCCGCCCTCGGAGCCATGAGCTGGCCACGGAGAGGCCTCGAGCGTCGGGAGGCCACGGTGCGCTTGCGGCACGTTCCGCGGCTGCTGTTGGTCGCCTTCTTCGGGGCAGCGACGGCCCCGAGCCTCTTCGCCTGGGGCCTCCAGCGCGTGCCGGCGGTCTACGGCTCGCTGCTGCTCAACGCCGAGGCCATCTTCACCGTGGGTCTGGCAGCGCTCATTCACCGCGAGCACGTCGGTGGGCGCGTCGCGCTGGCCGCGCTGCTGATGTTCGCCGGGGGCGCGGTGACGGTGGCGGGCGCGTCATCGACCGGCTCGGTGGGCTTCCTCGGGGCCCTCGCCGTCGTGGGGGCCGTCTTCTCTTGGGCCCTCGACAACGTCCTGACGCGCCCGTTCGCCGAGCTCGATCCCTCCGCGGTGGTGCGAGGGAAGGCCCTGGGCGGCGTGCTCCTGACGACGGCGCTGGCGGCGATGCTCGACGAGCCTCGCCCGGGTTGGGCGCAACTGGCCGGGTTGTTGGCGTGCGGGGCTGCCGGTTACGGTGTCAGCCTGCGGCTCTACCTCCTCGCCCAGCGGCGCATCGGCGCGGGGAGGACCGGCTCGGTGTTCGCACTGGCACCCTTCGTCGGAGCCGTGGTCGCCATCGGGCTGGGCGACCGCGCCTTCGGGCCGGTCACCGTGCTGGCCACGCTTCTCTTCATCGCTGGCGTGGCGCTGCACCTCACCGAGCGGCACGGGCACGAGCACGCCCATGAGCAGCTCAGCCATGACCACGCCCATAGCCATGACGATGGGCACCACCAGCACCAGCACGATGGGCCTCCCGCTGGGCCTCATGCGCACCCACACACCCACGATGCCCTGGTGCATAGACACGCCCATGGGCCCGATGCGCACCACCGACACGGGCATTCGTAGCGTTGTCAGGGACTACCTCAGCTCCTCTTCCCCCGCGTCGTCTCGCTTGCCCAGGCCGTACTTGCCGAGCTTGTCGTGCAGCGTCACCCGGCTCACCCCGAGGACCCGCGCCGCCTCGCTTCGATTTCCCTTGGCCGACTTGAGCGTCTCGACGATCAACCCGCGCTCGTAGGCCTCGACCCGCTGCTTGAGGCTGAGCGAAGGCGCGCTCGCCGGCACTCCCCCAGACTGAGAGAGCGCCGAGAGCTCCAGCTCGCCGTCGACCGACAACGCGACCATGCTCTCGATGGCGTTCTCCAGCTCGCGAACGTTCCCCGGCCACGGGTGGGCCCGGAGCTGGGCGAACAGCTCATCGGTCACGCGCAGCGGCCCAGCCCCGAACCGCTCGGAGAACCGATCGAGGAAGTGCCGGGCGAGCACGTCGATGTCTCCCGGCCGCTCGCGGAGGGGCGGAATGTGGAGATGCACCACGTTGAGACGGAAGAAGAGATCCTCCCGGAACTCACCTCTGGCGACCCGCTCACGGAGGTCCCGATGGGTGGCGGCGATGACCCGCACGTCGACCCGGCGGGCCCGGTCTTCCCCCACCGGGCGGAGCTCCCCCTCCTGCAGCACGCGCAGCAGCTTGGCCTGGAGCCCAGGGGCGAGCTCGCCCACCTCGTCGAGCAAGATGGTGCCGCCGTCGGCCTCGCCGAACACTCCGGCTCGAGACCTCGACGCCCCGGTGAAGGCCCCCTTGGCATGGCCGAACAGCTCGGCCTCGGCGAGCTCAGCGGTGACCGCCGCGCAGTTGAACCGCACGAAGGGTCGATCGGCCCGCTTGGAGGCGCGCACCAGGGCCTCGGCGATGCGCTCCTTGCCCGTGCCGCTCTCGCCGGTGACCAGCACGGTGACATCGCGCGGAGCGACCCGGGCCACCAGCACCGCCAGGCGGCTCATGGGCTGCGAGGCGAAGACGAGCGACCGCGACAGGTTGAGCTCCCCCGCGAGCCGCTCGTTCTCGAGCGAGAGCTGCACCGTCTCCACCGCCCGCCGTACCACCGCGAGCAGCTCGTCGACCTCGAAGGGCTTCTTGAAGTAGTCGAACGCCCCCAGCTTCATCGCCTCCACCGCGTGCTTCTCGGAGCCGTGGGCGGTGATGAGAATGACCCTCGGTGGCTGGGGCCGCGCCTTCGCCTTCTTCAGCAGCTCGAGGCCATCGACCCGCGGCATCCGAAGGTCCGAGATGACGAGCTGGAACGGATCGACGTCGAGGGCCTCGAGGGCTTCGGCGCCGTCGGCCGCCTCGGCCACCTCCATGCCGCTCGACTCGAGTATCTCCCGAATCGTGTACCGGACCGCCGCGTCGTCATCGACCACCAGCACCCGCGGTTTCATGGTCTCACCATTCCCTCTCCGTCCTTGGGCAGCGCGGGCTCGGCAGGGAGCGTGAGGTGAGCCTGGGCGCCACCACCCTCCCTCGGCTCCAAGGTGAGCTCTCCGCCGTGCTGCCGGGCCAGCGCCCGGGCGATGGTGAGCCCCAGCCCCGTGCCCTTGGGCTTGGTGGTCGTGCCTGGCTCGAAGAGCTGCCCGGCGATGGCCGGGTCGATGCCGGAACCTCGGTCGAGCACCAGCACCGACACGTCGGGCCCGCTGCGTTGACAGCCGAGCTCCACGAGCTTCCCGCTGGGGGTCGCGTCGAGCGCGTTCTGCACCAGGTTCACCAGCGTCTGCTTCACCTTGCGAGGGTCGCAATGCACCACCGCGCTGGCACCCGAGACCCGCAGCTCGACGCCACGCTCCCGCGCGAGCCCTTCGTGGAGCGCGGCCACCTCTTGGCACAAGCCGAGGAGGTCGGCGTGCTCGAGAGCGAGCGGGACGAGCGGGCGAGAGAAGTTCAAAAACTCCCCGAGGATCGTCTGCATCCGGTCGACCTCGCGACGCAGCACCGTGAGCCGCTCGAGGCCCTTGCCCTCTCCCACGTTCTGGGTGAGGAGCGCGGCGAGGCCCTTGACGCTGGCCATCGGGTTCTTCAGCTCGTGGGCGATCTCCCCCGAGAGCGCCACCAGCTCGAGCGAGCGCTCTCCGTGCACTCGACGCAACGCCTCGTTCGACTCCAGCGCGCGCCACAGCATCGACTCGAGCACGGCCCGGAGCCCTCGGCCGATGCCCATGGAGACCAGCGCGCCAAAGGAGAGAAACGCCGCCGTCAGCCAGAGGTGGAGGTCGCTGTGCCCCGCGCGCGAGCCACCGCCCAGGAACGCGGGGTTCCAGGTCTCGACGGCCCCAGACACGGCCACCGCGGCGAACAGCCATGGCGCCGAGAGCTGCAACCCCGCCAGCACCGCGTAGTACCGGGGGCGATCACTCATCATCATGCTGCCGAGCACGGCGATCGCCAGCGTCAGCGGCATGAACGGGCTCTCCACCCCTCCCGTCGCTGCCGACCCGATGAGCTGGCCCAGAATGCCCAGCGCCAGGTTCAGCTCCACGGCGCCGCTCACCATGCCTCGGCGGCGGTACCGAATGGCCTCGGCGATGGTGAGCGTGAGCAGCCCGACGGCCACGCCAACCAAGGTGGCCTGGCGCCAAGGGGTCGGCTCCCACACGCCCAGCCACGCGGCGAAGCTGGCGACGACCGGAGCGACGTAGAGCCGCACGCCCACCACGCGCCCGAAGATGCGGGCGAACTCGGTGCGGCGAATCTCCTCGAAGCCAGGCGGTGGAGCGTTCGCGTCTTGGGCGCTCCGCTCGGCCTGGCCGTTCGGCTCCACGGGCGGCACGGCCACACCATACGTCATCTTCGCCCTCGGAAGCCGCGAGCTGGTTACGGGCGCCCACCTTCGAGCAGCGCCCCGGTCACCCTGGAGAGCGCGGCCGAGGCCATGCCCAGGCGAGCCCTCGCCTCGGCCTGCCCCACGTCGGCCTGGTAAAGTCGGTCGTTCGCGTCGAGCACGTCGAGGGAGCTGGCGAGCCCCGCCGAGAAGCTCCGCTTGGCCGAGGCGGCCACCTCTTCGGCGAGCGCCTTCTGCCGCACCGCCAGCCGCAGCCGCTCCTTGGCCACCTCGAGGTCTCGGGAGGCGTCGAGCACCTGCTGGCTCACCTCGAGCCTCTGCGCCGCGAGCCCCGCCCTGGCGGACGCCACCTGCCCCTCGGCCTGGAGTCGCTTCCCGTACCTGAGGCCGCCGTCGTAGAGAATCCACGAGAAGTCGATCGACGCGCGCCAAGCGGTCTTCTCACCTGTGACGTACGCGACGTTCGAGGCCGAGCCCGACAGGCTGGCCGAGAGCTGCGGGGCGAGCCGCCACCACGCCGAGTCGACCTGCCACTGGGCCGCGCGCACCGTCGCCTCGAGCGAACGGAGCTCCGGGCGCCGGCCGAACGCCTCTTCGGTCAGCTTCTCGACGGTGCCTCCGTTGACCACCGGCTCGGCGGGGAGGACGACCCGCACCGGCCGAGGCTCTCCCAACAGGACGCCGAGGGCGAGCCACGCCCGCTCGCGATCCGCCCGGGCTCGCGCGAGCTCACTCTCGCGGCGGACCGCGTCCGTC
>PMBV01000508.1 GCA_003153055.1 Myxococcales bacterium | reverse complement strand
ACGGGCCTCGGGCTCACCATCGTCCGTGAGGTGGCGCGACAGCACGGCGGGCACGCGCGCATCGCGGACGTTCCGCGGGGCACCGAGGTGCGGCTCGAGCTGCCATGCGCTTGAAGGGGAAGCCCCCTCCTGTCACATGGCCCGCGGGGGCACCGCGCTGAGCGCCGTCATCACAGCCACCATCTCCACCAGCTCGTCGTCGGTGCTCGACGCTGCATAGGCCTCGCTCAGCGCCCAGGCGACGGGGACGCGGAGATCTTNNTGCCAGCGGTCAGCCGGCACGCAGCGCGCGTGATCCCGCCGGACGAAGCCGTCGGCGATCAACTTGGCGAGGGTCCGCTCCTCAGCCACGCGCTCCCGCCCCCGTCCTGCTCTCGGGCTTCTTTGTCGCTGGCTGTGACAACTTCCCTCGCACGTGTTCGACGATCTTCAGGGTCTCTCGTTTGAATTGCTCGTACTCCACCCCCTGCGCGTTCAAGTAGGTGCTGGCCGACATTGTGTGGGCGCCCATCATGGCCGCTTCGGCGATCTCGTCTTCGGTGGCGCCGAACAGGCGCGCCGCCTCGACGTGGAAGAGCTGACAGTACCGGCAGCGCGTCGCTCCAGAGACGGCCAGTCCGATCAGTTCCTTGTACTTGTTGGGGATCTTCGTCTCTGCGAGCTGGAAGTCGTGCATCGTACGCCAGAACCCCTCGATCGCCGTGTCGGGAATCGACTTCGACCATTCCGGGATGGTTCCGAACGACTCGAACATCTCCTGCTCCAGCTGGGTCCTCTTGCTCGTGGTAGCCATGGCTCACCTCGGTACGAGGCACGCCGGTGCGGCGAAGACACCACTGCTGATCGTCACGGGGAGTGCCTGCGGGCGCTTTTTTGGTCCCCGCCGCGCCAGAAATCAAGTCGACCTGCGTCGACCTTCGCAAGCTCAGTGTTTGCCGTGCCCGTGCTCTTCGTGCTTGCTCTCCTTCCCCTTCGTCTTCCCGCGGTCCGGTGAGTCGACCGTGGCGGGAGCTCTCTCCCGTTTCCATCGGCGGTAGTGGCCGGGCGCCACGCCGACGATGGAGTGGGGAACGTGTCGTTGTTCGACGAGGGTCCAGCCGCCGGTGTGCGTCCTCGTGCGAAACCAGTGCCCATCGCGGCGGCTCCAGTAAAAACCGTCGACGAAGAAGACCTCATCGTCGGAATCCTCAACCACCTGCACCCCGGGTTGTACGACGACCAACGGAGGCGGCGCGGTGAACGTGATGGTCGGCACCGGAACATTCACCTCCACGCGCACCTGCGCGAACACCGGTGAGGCCGTGAACAGCGCGCACGCCGAAAACGCTGCGAGCAATCGGATCATGGGTTCACCCCCGCGGCCGACCATACTCGGCCGCGGTGGCGCAGCGAAGGCCTGGGGCTCAGCTCCCGGTCATCTCGAGAAAGGTGCGCTCGTCGATGCACTTGGTGCCGTACTTGGCGGCCTTCTGTGCCTTGCTCGACCCCGACGTAGGATCCTCCATGACGAGGTAGTCGAGCTCCTTGGTGACGCCAGAGAGCAAGGTCCCCCCGCGCTCTTCCACCAGCGCCTCGAGCTCCTTGCGGGGCTTCGAGAGCGCGCCAGTGAAGCAGAACGTCTTCCCCGCGAGGGGCCCGCTCGCCTTCTTCGTCACCGGCACGACACCGACCTTGAGCAACCGGTCGATTTCCGCCGAGCGCTGCTCGAGGCCGACGACGGCGGCCTTCGCCTTGGCCGGGCCGACTCCAGCCAGCGGGGCCAGGTCCTCGACGCTGGCGCTGCGCACCTTGTCCAAGGAATCGAAGCCGCCAGCGACGATGGCCTTGGCCGTCTGGGCGCCGAAGTTCTCGATGCCCAGAGACGCGAGGAACTTGGGCAGTGACAGGGGCAGCTGCGCTTTGAGGTTCTTCAGCACCTTGGTGGCGATGACCATCCCCCGGCGATCCAGGGCCGCGATGTCTTCCGGCTCGAGCCGGTACAGGTCCGCCGGCTCCTTCACCAGCTTGGCCTCGACGAGCTGAGCGATGAGCGCCTCGCCCCACTCGAGAATTCCCTGGGCGTCGACCCAGTTCTGGATACGCCCCTCGATGATCGCGCGGCACTTCTGGTTCCTGCAGCTGATGTACTCGCCGGTGCGCTCGAGCTTCGCCCCGCACACGGCGCACTCCTTCGGCGGCTTGGCGACGGGGCCGTTCTTGGTGACGACCTCCTCGACGTAGGGGATGACGTCGTTGCGCCGCGAGACCAGCACCTCGTCGCCGACGCCGATGCCGAGCTCGGCCACCCGCGAGGCGTTGGCGAGCGACGCCCGCTGCACCGTCGCTCCGGCCAGCGCGACGGGGGCGACGATGGCGACCGGAGACACGCGCCCCGACGAGCCGGTGTCCCAGATGATGTCGAGCACCGTGGTGACCTTGGCCTGGGAGGCGAACTTGAACGCCACCGCCCCTCGTGGCCGCCGGCCGACCTCTCCCAGCATGTGCTGGGCGTGAACGTCGTTGGCGCGCATCACGAGTCCGTCGATCTCGTAGTCGAGCTCGGCCCGCTTCGAGCCGGCGTAGGCCTGGTGCTCGGCGATCGCGCCCTCGAGATCGGTGGCGACGAAGTTGGGCGTGAAGAAGCCGAGCGCCTTGAGCTTGGCGAACTTCTTCTCCTCGGTGGGCTGCTCCTCGCCCTCGACCTCGAGATCGTAGAACAGCACCGTCAAGTGCTGGCACCCTTCGCCGTCGAAGCGCTTGCTGGTGCCCGACGCCTGGTTGCGCGGGTTGGCGGCGCCGGGGAACGCCTTCTTCATGTCAGACAGCTTGAGGATGATCTCTCCCCGCACCGTGAGCGACCTGGGCTCCTTGAGCTTGCCGGGGACGCCCTTCATCCGCGCCGCGTTCGGCGTGATCCGCTCGCCCACCTCGCCGTCGCCGCGGGTGATGGCTTCCTTGAGCACCCCCTTCTCATAGGTCACCGCGAGCGAGAGCCCGTCGAGCTTCTCGGTGGTGAAGAGATCGCCGGAGATCGCGTTCAGCCCTTGCTGCTTCGCCAGCTCGTCGCACCGTGCCGCCCACTTGCGAAACTCGGCCTCGGTCACGGCCTTGTTGAGCGAGCCCATGGGGATCGCGTGCCGGGCCTTCTCCCACTCGGCGACGGCGGCGACCGGCGCGCCCACCGTCTTGAGGAGGTCGTTCTTCGGATCCAGCTCGCGGAGCTCGTCCTCGAGGGCATCGTAGGCGGCGTCGCTGACGAGCGGGGTGCCGTTGTAGTAGGCGTCCTTGTACTGCTTCAGGAGCTT
>PMBV01000235.1 GCA_003153055.1 Myxococcales bacterium | reverse complement strand
GTTAGGCGGCGTCCGTTCAGCGTGAAGGCAGTGCGCGACCGAGGCTCCAGGCGGGTCCCGGCGGACGGGAGCTCGTCACGCGTCCTCGAGGATGCGCACGGCGAGCTCGACCCAGAGGTCCCGCGGCGGCATGGAGGGTGTTGGGTGGGATGGGTCGCGCCGCCAGGTACGCCCCCGTCCTGCCACGTACCGGCTCTGGCCGGAGGCCACGTCCGAGACCCCGGCCAGGTCGTTGGTACTCAGACGCCAGGTGGCTCGGGGCGAACGCTCTCGGTCGGCGCCCTGACACCGGTCTCCTGAGCGCTCCTTCGCTCGGTCCGATGGCGTCCCCTGAGGGCCAAGCTCGCGAGCGCGAAGAGGGAGAAGAGGGCGTCGCCGGAGCCGCCAGCGGCGGTGCACCCGCCCTTGGATGCCAGCGTCGTCGCGCTGGCCTGTGTTGAGTTGGGCGAGGAGCCAGCTGCATCCACTGCACGGACCCTGAAGTAATACGTCGTCGACGGTGAGAGCCCAGTGACAGAGTAGTTCGGCGAGGGGAGGTTGCTCGCCACGCGATTCGAGTCGGACGGTGAGAAGTTATCGCTGATGCCCTGGAAGACCGCGTAGCTCACCGAGCACCCCGACGGCGGCGTACTCGCGCTCCAGGTCAGGTCGACCTGGCTGGAGGACCCCGCGGTTGCAGCGATCGTGGTCGGTGCCGAGGGAGCAGCCGAGCACGTCCCGCCGTCGGGCTTGGTGGCGGCGCTCGCCTTGTTCGAGTCGGGGGAGGGGCCGGCTCCGTTGACCGCGCGAACGACGAAGAAGTAGGTGGTCGACGGCGAGAGCCCGGTGCTCGAGTACCCGGTGGAGGAGAGATTGGTCGCGATTCGATTGGCGTCGGACGGCGCGACGCTGCTGTCGGTGCTCTGGTAGACCGCGTAGCTCACCGCTGAGCATCCGGGTGGCGATGAGACGGGATTCCAGCTCAGGTTGATTTGGCTCGCCGAGGACGCGGTCGCGCTCACGGCGGGGGCGGAGGGGGCCAGCGAGCACGTCTCGCTGCCGGCCTTGGTGGCGGCGCTCGCTCTGTTGGAATCAGGGGAGGAGCCGGCCACGTCGACCGCGCGCACGATGAAATAGTAGGTGGTCGACGGCGTGAGCCCGGTGCTCGAGTAGCTGGGCAAGGGGAGATTGGTCGCGACTCGATTGGCGTCGGAGGGCACAAAACCGCCGTCGGTGCTCTGGTAGACCGCGTAGGTCAGTGCCGAGCACCCCGTCGGAGGCGTGACGGAGCCCCAGCTCAGGTTGATTTGGCTCGGTGAGAACGCGGTCGCGGTGAGCCCAGTTGGGGCAGAGGGTGCGGTCGCACAGGCGCTGTCGGCGATGGTGGCGGCGCTCACCTGGCTCGAGCTCGGTGACGGACCGGCCGCGTCGATCGCTCGCACGACGAAGGAGTAGGTCGTCGAGGGCGTGAGCCCGGTGCTCAAGAAGCTGGCCGCGGAGAGGTTCATCGCCACCCGATTGGCGTCCGACGGCGTGAAGTTGTTGGTCGTACTCCGGTAGACGGCGTAGGTCACCGCGGGGCATCCCGATGGCGGCGCGACGGCGTTCCAGGTCAGGTCGATCTGGCTCGGAGATTTCACGGTGGCCGTCACCCCGGCTGGGGCCGTGGGTGTGGCCGAGCATGTCGAAGTGCTGGGTGTGGTGGCGCTCACCGGGGTCGCTTCCGCATAGCCCTTTGAGGTGTGCGTGCGTACGCCGTAGTAGTAAGTGGTTGATGGCGACAGCCCTGTGCTTGAAAAGGAGGTCGAAGTGAGCCCGCTCGCGAGATGGGTGGGCGAGCTGAAGTCTCTGTTCAGACTCCTGAAGACGGCGTAGGTCACCGAGCAGCCAGGGGGCGGCGTGACAGCTCTCCAGCTCACGTCAATCCGAATCGGAGAGAGCGCGGTCGCGGTGAGCTCCGTGACGGCGCTGGGCCCGGTCATGCAAGAGTCCGGGCCCTGCTGCGTGGTCGCGTTCACCCTGGCCGAGTTGCTCGAGATGCCGGCCGCGTCGACCGCCTGCATGATGTAATAGTAGGTTGTCGAGGGCGCGAGCCCTACGTCTGAATACGAGGCCTTCGAGAGCTGGGCGGCGATCAGGGTGCCCCAGCCCGGAGTGAAGCTGCTGTTGGTGTCCCGAAAGAGGGCGTACGTCACCGAGCACCCGGGAGGAGGCGTGACGGCGTTCCAACTCAAGTTGATCTGGCTCGGCGAGCCCGTCGTCGCCGTGAAGCCGACCGGAGCCGCGGGAACGGCCGCGCAGGCCGCGTCGCTGGACGTGGTGGCGCTCACCGGGCCAGAGTTGCCGGAGGAGCCAGACGCATCGGATGCCGTCACAGCGTAGTAATAGGTGGTCGCTGGCGTGAGCCCGCTGTCTGAGAATGAAGTCGTTGGTAGCCCAGCGACTAACTGGTTGGCCGCGGATGGAGTCACATCGCTGGTCTTGCTTCGATAGACGGAGTAGGTCACGGTGCATCCCGAAGGCGGAGCCACGACACCCCAACTCAGGTTGATCTGACTCGGGGAGCTGGCAATCGCCCTCACTCCCGTCGGAGTCGAGGGCGCGGCGGCGCAAGTGGGGGTCTCGGTGAAGGTGGTGGCGCTCACCTGGGCCGAGTTGTCGGAGAGGTCGAGCTCATCGGCCGCGCGAACGACGTAGGAGTAGGTCGTCGAAGGCGAGAGTCCGGTGTCCGTGAAGATGGGCCTCGCGAGCCGCGCCGCCACTTGGTTGGCTGATGACGGGCTGAAGCCGCTGCTCGTAGCCCGATAGAGCGTGTAGCTGAGCGAGCATCCCAGCGGTGGAATGACCGGGTCCCAGCTCAGATTGATCTGGCTCGAGGAGCCGGCCTTCGCGGTGAATCCGACCGGGCTCCCGGGTCGGCTTTCGCATACAGGAACATTCGAGAACGTGGTGGCCTGCGTCGAAAGCCAGTTGTCGCTCTCGCCGTATTCGGTGAGCGCTACCAAAGTGTAGTGGTAGGTCGTCGACGGCGCGAGGCCAGTGTCAACAAAGTAGTCGTCCGGGGAGTTCTCGGAGATCAGGTCGCCGAGGGAGTTGCTGTCCGTGCTCCGAAACAGCGTGTAGGTCACTTCGCATCCCGGTGGGGCAGAGACCGGGTCCCAGGTCACGAAGATCTCATTCTCGGAGGTGGCCTC
>PMBV01000276.1 GCA_003153055.1 Myxococcales bacterium | reverse complement strand
CGGAGGCGCGTTGCTCGACCGCGAGCGTGAGCTGCTCGCCGGTGCGGCGCAGGTAGAGGTTGGAATCACCCCAGGCGTGAAACTCCGACGAGCCGCGCAGGGCCTGTCCAGCGCGGGCTTTGCCCGCGCCCTTCTTGGCGTGGTGCACGACGACGACGGCGAGCCGGTGTCGTCGCTGAAGCTCGCGCAGGTACGCGAGGAGGGGGGCGACCTCGCCAGAGACATTCTCGTCGATGCGGTGCAGGCGGACGAAGGGGTCCAGAATGAGCAGCCGTGGCTGCAGGGCGGCCACCGTGTCGGCGAGGCTCTTCCGGTCCACCTCGAGGTCGAGCCGCACTGTGGGCGAGGTGATGACCTGGATGTCGATGTCGGCCAGCGTGACACCGGCGGCGTGGCAGATGCCTTCGAGGCGAGCGCGAACGATGTGCAGCGCGTCCTCGGCGGCGAAGAGAAGCACCCGGCCCGGCCGGGCCACCGCGTAGCGCCGCAGACAAGCCGTCCCCGAGGCGACGGCGACGGCCATGTCGAGCGCGAGAAACGACTTGCAGCACTTAGGCTCCCCACCGACGATGCCGACGGCTTCCTCGGCCCACAGCCCGTCGATGAGCCAGCGGTGCTCCTCGGCGCGCACCGCGAGTAGGTGCGCAGCCTCGACGGGCAGCAGGCTCATCGGCGCCGACTCTGCGCGGCCTTGGGCTTCTCGGCTGGCGGCGGCACCGCGAAGACTTCGAAGTAGAGCTTCTCGTCGAGCTGCTTCACCTCGCGCTGCGCGCCGACGGCGAGCAGCTCGCCAGCCATCGTCATCAGTGCGCGGTAGTTGCCGGTGGAGTGTTCGACCAGCATCGTCATCAGCTCGGCCGTCATCAGCTTCGCGTTGCCGGCCTTCACCAGCACGTGGCGCAGCGTCTCGAGCATCTCCTCGGGCGTGGTTCGCTCGAAGGAGAGCCGCGCGCGCATCCGGCTGCCCAGAGGGAGAAGCTCCTCGGAGCGCAGCCGCTCGACGAGTCGGCCGTCGCCGGCCAGCACCGTGGTGAGCAGCAGGTGGGAGTCGAGACGCGAGCTGCACATCAGCCGAAGCTCGTTCAAGACGGAGCTTTGCATCTCCTGCGCTTCGTCCACCACCAGCACTGGGCGGAAGAGGGCGGCGTCGATGTGGGCCTGCCACTTCTCGCGCAGCACCTTCGAGCCGCCCCAGCGATTGTGAGGCTGGAGCTGCACTCCGAAGAGGTCTCCCATCTCGCGGTAGAAATCGGCGAGCGCGGCTTGCGGGCGACTCAGGACGCCCACCTTCACGTCGCGCAGCCCCGACAGCCGCTCGACGAGGAGCCGAAGCGTGTCGGACTTGCCGCAGCCTGGCTCGCCGGTGACGAGAGCGAAGCCGCCTTCGCGCGCGAGGTTCTCCGTGCGCCAGCAGAAGTTCTCCACTCTCGGCGTGACGTGGAGCGCCTCGATGGGCACGTCGGGAGAGAAGGGGTCCCACTTCAGGCCAAATACAGACAGCAGCTTCTTGTCCATGTCAGTCCTCTTTCTCTTCGGTGCGGGTCAGGTGGTCCTTGGGCAGGTACGCTGGCGGCAAGCCCGTCGCGGCGTAGTCGGCCATCAGCTTCTTCAAGAGCGGCGCGATGCCCGGCTCCGCCGGAGGCGTGGACGGCGCCTCGACGAGCGGCGTCAGCGTGCGCCGAAGCCCGTCGGTGTTCCGCGCCCTGTCGAGCGGGAAGAGCTGGCACAGCACCGCGCCGGTCCGCTCGTCCACGAGGTGCACGCGACTCAAGTCCCAGCTGGCGTAGCGAATGGCGAGGCGCTCGAGGTGGCGGTAGCGCGAGGGCACCTCGAAGCGGCGGCCCTTGATGCTGGCGGTGCCGTCGCTCCGTCGTTGGGTGCGGGCTTCCTCTGCCATGAAGGCGAGCCGAAGCTCCTCGCTCGAGGGGCTGGCTCGCAGCACCTCGGGCCCAGCGAGAAACCGCGTCAGCGGCGCTTCGCCAATCTCCGAGTGCCGCTCGCGGTTGTACTCGAGCTCGACCCACGCCTGCGTCGCCTCGTTGAGCAGCGCCAGCGTCAGCCCTTTGTGCCCCTCCAGCATCGCCAGGAGTCGACCCTCCACCTGCGCCCAGAAGTTTTCCTGCTTCCCGTTTTGGTAGGGGCTGTAGGGCAGCGTCATCTTGTGGGCGATGCCAAGCCGCGCGAGCCCCTCGGTCACCTCGTCGGACTTCATCGCGCCGCCGCCGTCACTCATCAGGCTGCGGCACAGGCCTCGCTTCTGAAAGGCCTGCGACAACCCGTGCGAGAGGTTCTCCGCGTTCTCCTCCAGGTACCACTGCAGGTGACACGCAACGCGCGAGCGGTCATCCAGCGCGCCAAAGAGTTGCGGCGTCACCCATTCGGCAGTGGGCGTCAGCACCTGCAGCGAGCCCTGGTGAAAGTCGAGATGGAAGAGCCCGCCGACGTACTCAGACTCGTAGCTGCGCACCTCGCGCTCATCGAGCCGCTGCTCGGCCTTCAGGGCGCCGGCGGTCTCCTTGCTCGAGAGCCGCCGACGCTTCGTCAGTCCCGTCACCTTCATCAGCCGGCGAATCGTCGAGTATGACGGCATCGGCCCCTGCTTCGGGTCAGCTTCGACGAGGGCGGCGAGGTTGTCGGTGTGGAGCTGGTAGCTCCAGCTCTTGTGCCCGGCGTACTGCACCAGCAACGCCGCCTTGAGTGCCGCCGTCACCGAGGGTTGTTCGCCGACGTCCTTGCGGACCTTCCGGCGCAACACGCCCACCGGGTCCATCCGCGCCGCCCTTGCCTGGTAGTACCAGCGCTGGATGGTCGACAGCCCGAAGCGTGTCGGCTTTCCGCTCACCGGGTGTTCCCAGCTCTTCGCCGCCAGCCGCTCGAGCTCCGCCTGCAACTCGCCGTGCGCCGACGGCGCTGCTCGGCACCGCCGTCGGTCGCGCAGAAGAGCCAATTTTTCAGGTTATGGAGAGCATTCGCCTCGCTTGGGGCGGTAGC
>PMBV01000108.1 GCA_003153055.1 Myxococcales bacterium | reverse complement strand
CAGCTCACCATGCGCACCTTCCACGTCGGTGGCGCCGCGATGAACCGCTCGCAGCAGTCCGAGCTCAACGCCCGCTTCGCCGGCACGGTGAAGTTCGCCGCGATGTCCACGGTGAAGCGCCACAACGGCGAGCTCGTGGTGACCAACCGCACCGGCGAGCTGGTGATCGTCGACGACTCGGGCCGCGAGCGCGAGCGGCACAAGGTCGTCTACGGCGCTCACGTCATGGTGAAGGAGGGCCAGAAGGTCGACGTCGGCGCCAAGCTCGCTGAATGGGAGCCGTTCGCCATTCCGCTCTTGTCCGAGGTCGGCGGCGTGGTGAGGTTCGAGGACATCATCGAAGGCGTCACGATGAGCGAGTCGACCGACGAGGTCACCGGCCTCTCCCGGCGATCGATCATCGAGTCGCGCGACCCCGACGCCCGTCCACGCATCTCCATTCGCGACGCCAAGGGCGAAGTGAAGACCCTGCCCAGTAGCCAACCGGCGACCTACTTCTTGCCTCAGGGCGCCGCCCTGGCGGTGGATGACGGCACCGAGCTGACGCCTGGCGAGGTGGTCGCCCGTGTTCCTCGCGAGACGACCAAGACCAAGNNATCATCGCGGAGATCGACGGCGTGGTCTCGTTCGGCAAGGACACCAAGGGCAAGCGCAAGCTGATCATCACCCCCGAGGTCAACTCCGAGCCGAGGCCCGACCTCGCCAAGGAGTACCTCATCGGCAAGGCCAAGCACATCACGGTGCACTCGGGTGACCGGGTGCGCGCCGGTGAGTCGCTGATGGACGGCGCCGAGAACCCGCACGACATCTTGAAGGTGCTGGGCGAGAAGGAGCTGGCCCGCTTCCTGGTCGACGAGATCCAGGAGGTCTACCGACTCCAGGGCGTGAAGATCAACGACAAGCACATCGAGGTCATCGTTCGGCAGATGCTGCGACGAGTGCGCGTGACCGACGTGGGCGACACCGACTTCCTCATCGACGAGCAGGTTGAGAAGTGGGTCTTCGAGGAAGAGAACGAGAAGGCGCTCAACGCCGGCAAGCGTCCGGCGGTCGGCGAGCCTCTGCTCCTCGGCATCACCAAGGCGTCTCTGTCGACCGAGTCGTTCATCTCGGCCTCGTCGTTCCAGGANNAAGGTGCTCACCGAGGCGGCCATCTCGGGCAAGGTCGACTACCTCCGTGGCCTCAAGGAGAACGTCATCATGGGCCGGCTCATCCCCGCGGGCACGGGGCTCCCCAACTACCGTCACCTCGACATTCAGGTGGAAGCCTCGAGTGACGAGGTCCAGACGATGGAGGACGCGATGGCCGGCGGGGCTGAGTCCTCTCTGCCTCCTGCACCTCCCATTCAGCGCTCCAACACTGAGGGTGGCGCGGTCATCTAGTCTTCTTGTCTAGGGGATAGCCGTACCTAGAAAGGGTGGGTCACTCTACCTTGCGCGTCTTGACGCCATGCGTTATTCCTCCTGCGAACACGGGAGGACACACATGGCGAACAAGACGACGTCGAGTCCGATGAAAGAAGTCCAGGTCTTCGTGGCGACGGCGCGGAAGCGCATCGAAGTCCTGGAGAAGGATCTGCTGAAGAAGGGGCGGGCGCAGCAGAAGGGAATTGAGGCCCTGATCAAAGACGTCAGGCAGGGCAAGCCCATCAAGAAGCTCGAGAAACAGGCTGGCGAGTTGTCGGAGGAAGTGCGCCGACGGGTCGACGGACTGCAGGGGAAGGTTCTCGTGGCCTTGGGCGTTGCCTCGCGCAGTGAAATTGAACAGATCCACCACGACCTGACGAAGTTGTCGAAGACGGTCGAGGCGCTGGTTATGAAGAAAAACGGGCCAGCTGCCTGATCCGTCTTGTTGTCTGGAAATGTGGTTTGAGGTGACACCATGGACCAGAAGCCAGTCGAGAAGAATCCCGTTTCCGAGATCTTCCAACAAGTGTGGAGCCAAGCGCTGGTGGCGGTGACCGGCGCCGAGGAAGAGGCGACCAAGTTGATTGGTCGCATTCAGGAGACGGTGGGCTGGAGCCAGGAGGAGGCGCTGAAGCAGGTGCGCGAGTTCTCCGATCGGCTGGTGGGCCAGCGGCGAGACGTTGAGAAGCGCCTGGAAGACGCGGTGAAGCAATCGCTCTCACTGCTCAAGGTGCCCCGACGCGAGGAGCTCGCTCAGCTCAGCGCGCGGGTCGATGATCTCACCCGGCGGATGGAGAGCCTCACCCGTTGAGGTGGGCGCTTCCGGCGCTGGAGATCGTCTGCCTCGCGGTGACGGGGCTGAGCCTCGGGCCAGCTTTGTTTCCCAAGGAGTCTCCGCGGCTGGAAGTCAGCGGGGTGCGCCAGGTTCGGCACCCCGACTTTCAGCGCATCGACGCGGCCCTGAAGGCTCGGGCGCCCGGTTGGGGCATGTTGCTCCGCTCCCATGTCGCCGAGGCCATCGCGGAGGAATCGGAGCGGGCTGGGTTCGATCCGCTGCTGGTGCTGGCGATCATCTCGGTGGAGTCGGAGTTCCAGGAAGCTGCAGTGTCAATCGTGGGCGCCAAGGGCTTGATGCAGGTGCGGCCGACGACGCTGTTCTCGGTGGCCGAGCGAGAGGGGCTGCGGTTGAGCGCCAGCGAGATCGAGGCTGACCCCTCGCTCAACGTTCGGCTCGGGGTGCGGTACCTCAAGTCGATGCGCGATCAGTTCCGGGGGAACCTCGATCTGGCGTTGATGGCCTACAACGCTGGTCCGACTCGGGTGTTCCTTTCCATCAAGGAGCGGAGCCTGGAGCCGTTCCTCGGGTATGTGAGCGCGGTACGTGGTCGCTACACGATGCTGAAAGTGGCCAGCGGCGAGCCCGATGACTGGGCGCTGGCATCTCGCGAGCCGTGGGCCGAGAGCGCCACGCGCTGAAGCTACCAACTGCTCAAAGGCACGCCGAGGTAGGTGTCTTCCCGTCGGACGCGCTGGTCTCCAAACCCCGAAGGGTGGAAGCCGCCGAAGCGCTGATCGGGCTGGGCTGAGAAGGCCACCGGAGGCGTGTCGAGGTCGTCGCCGTCTGGGGCCTCACCGGCGCTGGGTGAGAGGAAGCCATCGATGGCGAGCGAGGAGAGGAAGGCTTTGGCGGGCTCCAGGTGGGAGTGGGTCCCGTAGGCGATCTTCACCCAGCTCAAGTATTCGCTGCGCTCGCTCAATGGGTGCCATTGGGGGTCGAGGAGCCGCGGCTCGTGGTGACCACGCTCTGGGCCTCCGGCCCGTTCCTTGAGCCAATCGAGCGCCCAGGGGTCCATCACCACGGAGTACTGCTCGAGGGGAAACACGAGCGGTGACGCGGCCGTGCCAGGCCTGACCTGCTGGTGGGCCCACCACTCCATGAACCGGCCCGGCAGGGAGGCATCGTCGAAGCCCAGCCCTGCCTGGCATTGGGCCCGCTGCCCTCCGTGCAGCCGAGTGAGGAGCCCGAAGCGACCGTCGGTCTCGCGACCGCTGGCGACGCTTTCATCGTACCGGCAGGTCAGCGGCCGCGCGCCGGCTGCGAGCCAGCACGGGTGGGCCCGGTGGAACTGGTGCAGCCGCGCGTCGCGAATCTGCTCGCTCCGCTCAAGTCGCCGGTCGTCGTAGTCGTTCCAGGCAGAGGTGTGGTCGAGGTACGTGCGGCGGTTGAGCACTTGAACCGCGTGGCTGACCTCTTCACCCGCGAGCCGCCGATGCGCGAACGGGGCGAAGTCCCAGGGGCTCGAGGTCACGATCTCGAGGTTCTCGAGCTTGGCCATGAGGAGGTCTTGGAGCAGGGTGACGTAGAGCAGCGCAGGAACCAGGAGCACCAGCAGCACCGCCAACTCAACTGACGCCCCACCGCGCTGAGCGCGGCCTCTCGCCCGTCGTCGCCCGACCATGGCCCAACCCGAATGCATGGGCCGGACCGGTCAGCGCGGTAACAATGCTCGAGACTTGGAGCGATCGAGCGTCTCGTGAGGTGGACGCCACCTCACGCCGCCTGGTCACTTCGCAGGCTGCTGGGGCGCGACCTTGGTGAGGTACTGGTAGCCAGGCCGCTCGGGCAGCTTCTGGTTGTTCCCCAGCCCGTGACGCTCCCCCTGAATCTGGTTCTGCAGCATCATCAGGCCGTCGAGCACCTGCTCGGGTCGTGGCGGGCACCCCGGAATGTACACGTCGACCGGGATGATGCGGTCAATGCCCTGGAGCACGGCGTAGTTGTCGTAGAAGCCGCCCGACGAGGCGCAGACGCCGAAGGCGATGACCCACTTGGGCTCGGTCATCTGCTCATAGACCCGCTTCAAGATGGGCGCCTGTTTCAGGTTGATGGTGCCAGTCACCAGGAGCAAATCGGCCTGACGAGGAGAGAAGCGGGGAATCTCGGCCCCGAAGCGCGCCAGATCGTAGCGGCCCGCCGCGAGGGACATGTATTCCATGCCACAGCAGGCCGTCGCGTAGGGGTACGTGAAGAGCGAGTACTTGCGCGCCCACCCGAGGCCGCGCGAGACGATGCGTTCGAAGAAGCCGACCGCCTCGTCGCGACGGGTGGCGATGACGGGGGCGATGTCGAGATCAGCCATGGTGCACCACGATCAGCTTTCCCACGAGAGGGCGCCCTTCTTCCACACGTACACCAGACCAACGACCAGGGTGGCGGCGAACACACCCATGGTGCCGTAGCCGAACCAGCCCAAGGCCTTGAAGTTCACCGCCCAAGGGTAGAGGAACACGGCTTCGACGTCGAAGACGATGAACAGCAGGGCCACCACGTAGAACTTCACCGCGAAGCGCTGGCGAGCCGAGCCGATGGGCACGTTGCCACCCTCGAAATTTTCCGACTTCACCGGGGTGAGGCTCTTGGGGCCCAGCCGGGTCGTGAGCGCGGGGATCGCCGCGGCCATGCCGCCGGCCAGCAGCAACACCACCGCGATGGGAATGTATGGAGTCAAGGGATCCATTTTCGAGAAGACCTTAAGGACCTGTCGGGCGCGGGTCAAAGGCGTTTTCGACTTTGGACGTTCGCCGCCTCGAGCACCGCCTCCATCGCTGAGCTCATGCCCACCTCGGCCACGGCGGCGTCGTCGAACCATCGCCACTCGACGTACCCGGCTGGAGCCGCTGGCAGCCGCTGGGGCAGCTCGGTCAGGTGGAGGTGGAGGACCAGCTCGCGGTGCGTGAGGGTCCGCTCGACGACGAGGTGCCTGGGCCCGACGGTGGCTCGAGGGCCCAAGAGGCCTCGAAGGCTCGCGGCCCCTTCAGCACCCAGCTCCACCGAGGGCAGCTCCCACAGGCCCCCGAAGAGCCCGGCGGCAGGTCGTCGGGCGAGCAGCACCGCGTGGCCGTTCCGGGCCAATCCGACGGCCAGATCGAGCCGCCGACGTGGGCTTGCTCGCCTCGGCACCGGGAGCTCGTCGACCCGGCCGGCCGCCAGCGCCCGACACTGCCCAGCGACAGGGCACCGGGCGCAGTGGGGGTTGGTCGGGAGGCACACGGTCGCTCCGAGCTCCATGAGCGACTGGTTGAAGTCACCGGGTCGAGGGCCATCGACCAGCGCCGCCGCCAGCCGCCAGAGGAGCGACTCTCGAGCGCGATCGCCGGGCCCTCCCTCGACGAGGAAGAGGCGCGAGAAGACGCGGGCCACGTTGCCGTCGACCAGGGGCGCCGGCTGCCCAAAGGCGATGGAGGCGACCGCCCCGGCGGTGTACCGGCCGAAGCCAGGCAGCGTGAGGAGCTCGTCGACGGTCGACGGGAGCCGCCCGTGGTGCTGCTCGACGACGGCCTTGGCACCCTGGTGGAGGTGCCGGGCTCGCGAGTAGTAGCCCAGGCCCCGCCAGAGGCCGAGCACCTCGCCGAGCTCGGCTCGAGCCAGCGACTCCACGGTGGGGAAGCGGGCGAGGAAGCGCCGGTAGAACGGAATGACCCGGTCGACCTGGGTCTGCTGAAGCATGACCTCGCTGAGCCACACGGCGTAGGGGCCGACCTGGCCCCGCCAAGGCAGGGGCCGGGCGCTGCGATCGAACCAGCGGAGCAGGGCGGGGCGCAGGGCTCGCTTCGATGCGCGAGCCGAGGACTCCCGTGGGTCGGCGCTGGGCTTGACTGGGGGGCGTCGCACGGTCGCCGGTTTTGGCACGAACGAGCGCCTTCGTCTTGGCTGGGCGAAGCGACCCAAACTCCGCTGCAACGCTCGGAGACCTCTTCCACCCGGGGACGAGGGACCAGCAACGGGCGCCGAGCGGCGAGCACGCCTTGAAGGGCGAGGGTGGGGCTCCTGTCCGAGCGCCGAGGCCGTCTGGCCAGCCCCTCNNGCCAAATGGAAGAGCAGCTTCCATTGTGAAAGGCGACGGCATCACACGCTTCGAGCGCGAGGGGACGAAAGTTCAGGAAGAGAACCGGGAGCCCCGCGCCCAAACTCCGCTCGAAGGACCTCGCGCTGGCCCGGGCTCAGCGCTCTACCCACCGTTCACTTGCCGCAATCGTTGACTCTGACTCCGGGTGTCCA
>PMBV01000507.1 GCA_003153055.1 Myxococcales bacterium | reverse complement strand
CCAATGTCGGCGATCTTGGTGAAGATGCCGCCAGCGATGCGGAGCGCCGAGGCGCCCAGCGACTCGCCCACCGCGAAGCCGATGAAGCAGGGGCCAGCGAGGTAGCCGGGGACGAAGATGAGAATGGCCAGCATGAGCAACAGCTCGGTCGAGATGAGCATCATGCCCACCGACATGCCCGCCTTGAGGGGGATGTGGTACGTGCCGTAGGGCTTACCCATCAGCGAGCTGAACGCCGAGCGGGAGTTGGCGAAGGTGTTGATGCGGATGCCGTACCAAGCCACCCCGTAGCTCCCGGCGATGCCGACGAGCGAGAAGAGCAGAATGATGATGACGCGCACCGCCGTGGGAACCTCGGCGGCCTTGCCCTCCACGTGGGCCATCGAAAAGTACACCGCGATGACCGTGCCGATGAAGAGCTCGAGCACGAGAATGAACTTGCCCTGGGTCACGAGATATTGCTTGCAGGTCTCGTAGATGAGCTCGCTGATCTCGCGCATCGACTTGTGCACCGGGAGATCGCGAAGCTGGGTGTACTGAACCAGGCCGAACACCAGCCCGAGGACAGACACCAGAATGCCGAACATCAGGAGGCTTCGGCCGTTGGCCGCCCCTGCCAAGAACGTCTGGGAGGAGAGGTCGGGAAGCACCAGGTTTGCTTCGGAGGCCAGCGCCAACACCGGACTCAGGAGAGCTGCCAGGCCCGTCAAGCGGGATAGCTTCATTTCTATTTTCCTTCCTTATACTAGGGAGCGCGCGGTCGGGGGAGTTAGCACAAGGCCTTCGGTAGACAAGCGCTGACTTTGCCGTGGGCGAGCCGTGACGGTGCGGAAACGAAGGGCTCCCTTTAGCTTCAATCATGGGCGTATCGGAGCTGGACCTGCTGGTCGACACTCTGGCGGGAATCTTGCGAGACTTTGGCAAACATGCCTTCGACCTGGCGAAGCAAGACGCCAGGAAAACTCAATCGGTCTTCGACCAGTGGGCTCAGCACGTGGTGCTGGGAGCCGAGGCCCCAGGAAACAAGGGCCCGGTCGCCACGCTCGCCCAGCGTCACTTCGCCGAGCTCCGCGCCTTCTTTCAGGCCCACCGGAGGACCGAACAGGCCGAGGTGACCGCCTCTCAGGACGCCCTGCGCGAGGTGGTGTGGAACTTCGTCGCCTCGATGAACCGAGTCACCCAGGAGGACCAGACGGACGACGCCAACGTCGGTCAAACACTCGGCAAGTTGGCCGAGGCGGTGGAGCACACCGCGCCGCAAGACATTCGCAAATTGACGCTTGACGCCATTCGCGCTGTTAACGTTGTCATTGACAACCGCCGCCAGCGGCAGGAGCGGCAAGTCGCCGAGATGTCTCAGAAGCTCGAGACGCTCGGCTCGCAGCTCGAGGTCGCCCGGCGGGAATCCACGACAGATGGGCTCACGCACCTCTTCAACCGCCGGGCCTTCGACGACCAGCTCCCTCGCACCAGCGAGCTGGCGGCGCTCAGGAACGGAGGGGCCGCGCTGCTCATCATCGACATCGACCACTTCAAGAAGGTGAACGACACCTGGGGCCACCCGGCGGGAGACGCCGTGCTGCGAGCCGTGGCGCACGAGTGTAGCCGCGCCTTCAAGCGCAAGGGTGACTTCGTCGGCCGCTATGGAGGCGAGGAGCTGGTGGCCTTGCTCTCGGACTTGACTCCGTCGGAGGCCCTCACCCAGGCAGAACGGCTGCTGGCGACCATCTCGGCGGTGGCGCTCCCGTGGGAAAGCGCGACCCTCAAGGTGACGGCATCGGTCGGGCTGGCGAACTGGAAGAAGGGAGAGGCGACTGCGAGCTGGCTGGCCCGGGCCGACGCCGCGCTCTACCGCGCCAAGGAGAGCGGGCGGAATCGAATCGAGGTCGATTGACGACCGAAGGGCGCCGACGATTCGCGATCTCCGCTCGGCGGTTATAGGGTTCTGGTGAGATGCCGGCCGGAAAATCGGACAGCCGTGTCCTCATCGTCGACGCCGACGCTGAGCACGCGCAGAAGATGGGGCTGGCGCTCGACGCCTCGGGCTTTCAGGTAGGCTGGTGTAGTTTCTCGCCCACCGAGCTGGGGGCGGTGCTGCGAGATCTCAAGCCCACGCTCCTCTTGGTGCGGGCTGAGTTGGTCTCGCCTCAGCTCGCCACCCTCTTGGCGCGCCTCGAGAGCGCGGGCATGGCCGTGCTCCCGGTGGTGCTGTTGTGCAAAGACACCTCGGAAGAAATCTTTCTGCGCACCTTGAAGACGGGCGTGGTCGAGATGCTGGCCGAGCCCTTCAACGCCCGGCTCCATGTGGGGCGCATTCGCCTGCTCCTGGGAGAGCTCCCCGAGCGCACCGGGAAGCTGCGGGGCCGCGGGAGCCCCAACGAGCTGGGCGCACTGGTGCACCACATCATGCGCGCCCGGAGAACCGGTGGCGTGCTGGTGGGCGAGCGCGAGGAGGGCAGCGCCTTCTTCGTGCGCGGAGTGCTCAAGAGCGCCCGGCTCCACTCTCAGACGATGCAAGCGGCGCTGGCGGCGATGACCCGCACCCAGTCGCCATGGAGCTTCGTGGAGGGCCTGGAGGGCACCGCGGGCGTGGTCGACTTCGAGGCCTCCGAAGACGAGCCCTTCGTGGTCACGCAGACCGACAGGGGCGCCCAGCCTCACCCCAAGAGCAACCCCAACGCCGTCGAGGATCGCTTCAGTGCCACGCCGGTGCCAGCGCCCCCGCCGCCGGAGCCCACGCGCACCACCGCTGGGCCGGCCACCTCGATTCTCTTCGTCGACGACGACACCGCCGTGGTGCAGATGCTGAGCAGCTTCTTTTCCAAGAAGGGCTACACCGTCGTCACCGCCACCGACGGCGTGGAGGCGATGAAGAGCCTCGCGACCACGTCGTTCGACATCGCCATCGCGGATCTCAACATGCCTCGCCTCGACGGCTGGGGCCTGTTGCGGATGATTCGAGAAGACTTCCGCACCCATGAGATGCCGATGGCCCTCTTCTCGGCCCAGGACAACTACCGCGAGTCGCTGCGGCTGCTCCACGCCGGCGCGCAGGCCTACTTCCCCAAGACGCTCCGGCTCTCTGCCCTCGAGGTGCAGGTGAAGGAGTTGCTCGAACCCCGGCGCCGCTTCACCCGGCTCATTCCATCGGAGGGAGGCCTCACCTTCGAGTTCTCCGCCCTGGGACCCCAGTGGATCTGCCGGGCCCTGGCCGACGCGGCCTTTCGTGGGCAGCTCGACGCCGCCGACACCTGGGCCTCGTGGCGCCTCTCCTTCGACGCCGGTCGGCTCACCCAGGCCACGGCCCGCGTGGGCGGCGCCACCATCACCGCCGAGCGTGCCCTCGCTTCCTTCCTCGCCTCGCGCAACGCCTCGGGCTCGCTGCTCCGCGGCGCCAAGAGCACCGACGAGGGGTTCGGCAACCACTCCACCTTGACGATTCTCGATCGGCTGGTGCCTCAGCTCAACGAGGAGCAGCGGCGAGCGAGGGAGGACCAGCTCGCCAAGGCCCAGGCCCTCACCGTGCACGAGGAGCTCTACCGCCTGTACACCACCGTCGGGCCTCCCACCTGGCTCCCCATCGCACGCCTCCTGTGCGAGTCGAAGCTGACGCCGGCGGAGGTCATCGCTCAGCTCAAGGTGACGCCGATGGAGGTCGCGGCGGTCGTCAAGGACCTGCTCCGGCGCGGAGTCGCGACCCTGCGGTAGCGCGCACCTCGATGGCCAGGTAGCGGTGGAGCGGCCCCTCGCCTATGGTGACCGAGCGGAGACATGGGCGACGACGACCACAAGCTTTCCACCGGCCGGCTCTCCCGACTCGCGCGGCTCGCCTCCCTGTCTGCCAGGCTCTCGCAAGATGTGGTGAGCCGGGGCGTGAAGCGCTTCACCAGCGGCGGCGAGAGCGAATCGCTGTTGGGGGAAAGCGCCGCCGAAAAGCTCGTCGCGACGCTGGGCGACCTGAAGGGCCTGGCCATGAAGCTCGGCCAGCAGGTGTCGATGGACCCCGACCTCCTGAGCCCCAAGGTGCGCGCCGTGGTGGCCCGCCTGCAGAACCAGGCGCCCCCCATGTCGTGGGCCACCGTGCACGAGGTGCTCTCGAAGGAGCTGGGCCAGGCACCCGAGCTCGCCTTCGCCCGCTTCGAGCAGACGCCGCTGGCCTCCGCCAGCTTGGGCCAGGTGCACCGCGCGTGGACCCACGACGGTCAGGAGGTCGCCGTCAAGGTGCAGTACCCCGGCATTCAGGGCGCCCTCGAGAGTGACCTCGACAACCTGGGCACCATGGTGTCGGTGGTGGGCACCAGCTCGCGCCTCGCCCACGGAAAGACCTACTACGCCGAGCTCCGCGACAGCCTGTTGGACGAGCTCGACTACCGCAAGGAGGCGCAGCGGGCCAAACGCTTCGCCCTCGCCGCCGAGGTGCTCGAGGAAATCAAGGTCCCCCGGGTGTTCGACGAGCTCACCACCGAGCGCGTGTTGACCCTCGAGCTCCTCCATGGGCCGACGCTCAAGGAGCTGCTCCACCGCCTCGACGAGGTCGACAACGCCGAGCGCCTGCGCGCCTCGCGGCTCCTGGTGCACGCCGTCTGGGGCCCCTTCCTCGCCACTGGCTGCATTCACGCGGATCCCCACCCGGGCAACTTCATCCTCCTCGCCGACGGCCGGGTCGGGGTCATGGACTTCGGCGCGCTCAAGGAGCTATCGGCGCCCTTCGTCGCCTCCAACCGGCGGCTCTTCCGCGCCCTGTGCCACGGCCAGCCGTTCGACCCCATGGAGTTGGCCACGACGAGCCACTTCGACTTCGACGACGCCAAAGCGGCTCGGCCCTTCGTCGAGACGGTGGTCGACATTGCCACCCGCGCGCTCAGGAGCCGCGACTTCGACTTCAAGACGGCCTTCCTCAGCCGCGACCTCCGCAACCACTTCATCGCCAACAGCGCGATGCTGACGCGACTCCGGCCACCCAAGGAGTCGGTGCAGTTCTTCCGCGCCATCGGAGGCCTTTCCCACAACCTCGAGAACCTCAAGGCGCGAGGCGACTTCCAGGCCATCTACTCCGAGCTCTTGCGAGTGATTCCTGAGTCCTGAAAGACGCAAGGGCGCTGGACTCCAGCTCCTTTCCCGTCGCCTTGCCGGCCACCGGCCCACGATGTACATTTCTTTCAAGAGCCTTCGAGGTAGAAGGTCCGCAAAGTCGTGAGGTTCCATATGAATGCTCCTGTCCCCAAGAAAGTCCGTCTCAACGCGGACCTCTCCCCGGAGGTCGCCAAGGCGCTCAGGGAGCTGGCCGAGAGGCGCGGAGTCAGCCTCATTGAGGCGCTCAGCCGGGCCATCAGCACCGAGAAGTACCTGGTGGAAAAGCGCCAAAATGGCGGCAAGGTGCTCATCGCCGAGGGCGGAAATCTTCAAGAATTGGTGTTCGGACCCTGACGAACCAGCAGTGAGGAAGGGCAACGCTTGGCAGAGGGGGAGAACCAACTGACCGCGACCGCGGCGCCGCCTGACGTGGCCGAGCGCCTCGACGCGACCGTTCCTGACCGTGAGGTCAGTGCGCCGACCGTCACCCTGTTCGAGTCGCGGCGTTTCGACCCCGACGAGTTCCGAGACCAAGCCAGAAAGAGCATCACCTACTGGCTCCTCTCGCTGTTGACCCTGCTCTTCGTCAGCGCCTTCGCCTCGCTCTTCTTCCTCGAGGGGAAACCGACCTTCGTCGAGCTCAAGGGGCTGCTCGACCTCCTCTTGGGCCCCTTGGTCGCCCTGGTCTCAGCGGCGACCGGCTTCTACTTCGGCGCCCAATCGGCCAGGAAGAACGGCTGAGGAGAGCGGGCTCAGCCACTTCTCAGCTGAGCCGTCGACCACGTATACCGTCTCCATCCCCCGGAGGGCGGCTGATGGTGACTCGATGGCTCGTGGTCATGGGCTCGGTAGGCCTCGTCACCTCCGGTTGCAATTGCAATCAGCCTCACGCTGGAGACGCAGGCCCGGGCCTCACGCTCGACCTCAGCATCTCTGGCGAGGGACACGTCGACGTGGACGGGGCCGCGGCGTGCACCCCACCCATCACCCCCTGCAGCCTGACCGTCACGCCAGGTACAACGGTGGAGGCAGTCCCAGCCGCGGGCTCCGAGCTGACCCAGTGGAGCTGCGACGGCACGGTGTCGACGGTGCCGATCCTCGCCCTGTCGACCTCGGGAACGATGCACTGCACGGTCCTCTTCTCCAAGGTGCGAGTGCCGCTCGAGGTGGTGGTGAACGACGACCACGGGGGCGAGGGCGGCGTGGTGACCTCCTCGGTCGGCGGCATCGACTGCGGGGGCGGCGGCACGGAATGCTCCGCGACGTTCGAGCCCGGCACCTCGGTGACGCTCACCGCCGTACCCGGGGCGCTCTACGTTTTCAGCGGCTGGGAGGGCGACTGCGCCGGAGCCGCGAGCACTGTCGCGGTGACCCTGCGCGGGCCCATCTCGTGCGTCGCCCGGTTCGTCCACCTGACCTTTCCGCTGACGCTCAGCGTGGTCGGCCAGGGCACGCTCGCCGTCGAGAGCAACGGGGGGACGGTCGGGAGCTGTGACCAGCTGAGCTGCGCTCCCCTCGAGGTGGACCAACAGGGCGTGATGACGTTGGTTGCGACGCCCGCGGCCAACGACCGGCTCCTCTCGTGGAGCGGTGATTGCGTAGGCACGGCCTTGACCCCGTCAACCACCCTGACGATGGAGGGCCCCCGGTCGTGCGCGGTGACGTTCGGTCTGGTCGACAGGTCACTCTCGTTGAGCACCAGCGGAACCGGGCAAGGGCTGGTGACGACGGACCCCACCGGCCCGAGCTACACCCACGGCACGGTGGTGCGGCTGACCGCCCTCCCCGACGGCAACAGTGACTTCTCGGGCTGGCAGGGCGACTGCTCTGGGTCGAGCGCGGTGCTCGACGTGACCCTCGACGCGGACAAGCACTGTACCGCGCTGTTCTCGCTGAAGCTCCGCACGCTGACGGTGACGAGCTCGGCGCACGGCTCGGTGACCAGCGTCCCCCCGGGCATCGACACCACCAGCGGGAAGATGAGCGCCGCTTACCCTCATGGCACCTTCGTCTCGCTCGCCGCGCTGCCCGACGCCCACTACGAGGCGGTGTTCTCCGGCGCCTGCCTCGGGGTGGGCAACAGCTCGTCGGTGACGATGGACGCGGACAAGAGCTGCGGCGTGACCTTCAGGCTGGTGAAGCCAACGCTGACGGTGACCCCGGTGGGCTCCGGCTCCATCGTGAGCACTCCTGCCGGCATCGACACCAAGACGGGCAAGCTGGCGGCATCCTTCGACTACGGCACCACGGTGACACTGACCGCCACGCCGAACGTCGATGGGCAGCAGATCTCCTTCGTCGGGTGGAGCGGCGACTGCGGCGGCACCAACCAGACGGTGGTGCTCCTCTTCAACGGGAACAAGAGCTGCACCGCGACCTTCACGGTGACGCCGTACGATTTGGCGGTGACGGTGGCTCCCCCGGCGAGCGGCTCGGTCACCGGCACCATCGTGGGTGGTTCGGGCACCATCATCACCTGTGGAGGCGGCGGCACTGACTGCGGTGAGCCGCGGATTCCCTCTGACAAGACGGTGAGCCTGGTCGCGACTCCGGCGGCGGGCTATCGCTTCGACCGCTGGTCCAACTGCTCGACCGACACCTCGGCGACCCTCTCGGTGCCGATGAGCAATACCAAGACCTGCGCCGCCAGCTTCTTGAAGCAGTGGAGCGTGACCGTGTCGAGCGTAACTGGCCCCGGCACCGTCACCATCGACCGTTCGTCAAGCGGGGTGGGCATCGATCGCACCTGCTCCACCGGGGCCTGCAGCCAGCTCGTCGACAGCAACGAGACCGTGACCATCACCGCGGTGCCGGCCAACTCGGCGGCCATCGTCGAGGCCTTCACCTGCTCGGCGGGGACCACGACCGGCAACAGCTCCACGCTGCTGGTGAACTCCACCGCCGATGTCACCTGCGCGGCGACGTTCCATCAGCAGTACACCGTCTCGGTCGCCGTCAGCGGGGCCGGCGGCACCGTCACCAGCACGCCGAGCCTCATCACCTGCGCCTCGACCGGGGGCAGCTGCTCCGCCTTCTTCCTCTCGGGTGCCAGCGTGGTGCTGACCGCGACACCCAACGCCAACATGCAGGCCGCGTGGTCGACGACCACCGGGGGCGCCTGTGACGGAACACCGAGCAACACCGGTCAGGTGAAGCTCATGACGTTCTCGTCGCTCAATAGCGCGAAGGCGTGCACCGCGACGTTCAGCACCATCCCCGTGACGGTGAGCGGCCGGGCGGGCGCGCACGGCACCGTCACTCCGGCCACCGCCACCATCATCTCCGGAGGTGCCGGGGCCACCCTCACCGCGACGGCGGCCGCGAACTACCACGTCAGTGGTTGGGCGAGCGGGTTGTCGGCTGGCTCGGGTACCGCCACCGGCTGCTCCGGCAACGGCACCAGCGTCACGGTCAGCGTCACCAATGCCACCCCCGGCTCGACGTACGACTGCACCGCCACCTTTGCCATCAACGCAGTCACGGTGAATGGGAAGGCGGGGCCCAACGGAGCCGTCAATCCAGTCATCACCGTCACGACCTCCGGCGGCGCCAGCGCCGTGCTGACCGCGACGCCAGCGACAAACTTCCACGTCAGCGGTTGGAGCGGCACCTTCACCGCCGGCAGCGGCACCGCCACCGGGTGCTCCGGCACGGGGACCGGTATTTCGGTCTCCATCTCCGGCGCCACCGACGGCGCGGTCTACGACTGCACCGCCACCTTCGCTGTGAATGCCGTGACAGTCAGAGGCTTCGCGGGTGCCAACGGAGCCGTCACTCCTGCGAGTACCGCCACGACCTCCGGCGGCACCAGCGTGGGGCTGACCGCGACGCCAGCGACAAACTTCCACGTCAGCGGTTGGAGCGGCACCTTCACCACCGGCAGCGGCACCGCCACCGGCTGCTCCGGCACGGGGACCGGTATTTCGGTCTCCATCTCCGGCGCCACCGACGGCGCGGTCTACGACTGCACCGCCACCTTCGCCGTGAATGGCGTGACAGTGAGAGGCTTCGCGGGCGCCAACGGGGCAGTCACTCCAGCCAGCACCGCCACGACCTCCGGCGGAGCCAGCGTGGGGCTGACCGCGACCCCAGCGACAAACTTCCACGTCAGCGGATGGAGCGGCACTTTCACCACCGGCAGCGGCACCGCGACTGGCTGTAGCGGCACAGGGACGACCGTGACCGTGAGCCTCTCCGGGGCGACAGACGGCGCGGTCTACGACTGCACGGCCACCTTCGCGGTGAACACCGTGACAATCAGAGGCTTCGCGGGCGCCAACGGGGCAGTCACTCCAGCCAGCACCTCCACGACCTCCGGCGGCACCAGCGTCGGGCTGACCGCGACCCCAGCGACGAACTTCCACATCAGCGGTTGGAGCGGCACCTTCACCACTGGCAGCGGAACCGCGACTGGCTGTAGCGGCACAGGGGCGACCGTGACCGTGAGCATCTCCGGCGCAACCGACGGCGCCGTGTACGACTGCACCGCCACCTTCGCGGTGAACACCGTGACAATCAGAGGCTTCGCGGGCGCCAACGGAACCGTCACTCCAGCCAGCACCGCCACGACCTCCGGCGGCACCAGCGTGGGGCTGACCGCGACCCCAGCGACGAACTTCCACGTCAGCGGTTGGAGCGGCACCTTCACCACCGGCAGCGGCACACCCACAGGCTGCTCCGGCGCGAGCACCAGCGTCACCGTCAGCATCACGGGAGCCTCCGACGGCGCGGTCTACGACTGCACCGCCGCCTTCGCGGTGAATACGGTGACGGTGAATGGCAGCTCCGGCGCGAACGGAACCGTGGCCCCTCCCTCGACGGTGGTGAGCTCAGGTGGCTCAGGCGCGGCGCTGACGGCCACCCCCGCCCCGAGCTACCGGGTGCTGTCGTGGAGCGGCGCCTTCTCTTCGGGGAGCGGCACCGCCACCGGCTGCACCGGCGCGAGCGCCACGGTCACCGTCAGCATCACCGGAGCGACCGATGGCGCCGTGTACGACTGCACCGCCACCTTTCAGCAGCAGTCCACCCTCACGGTGCGCGTCGTCCCCGCACCCTCGAGGGCGAGTTCCTTCGGGTTGGTCTCCTCGCCGTGCCTCATCGCCAGCGGCAGTGGATCCTGCTCGGCGGTGGTGGACACGGGGGCAGTGGTGACGCTGAGCACCGTCGAGGCCACCAACGGGCTCAACCAGAACATCAGCCGCTTCGTGAAGTGGGCCTGCTCCAACGGGGCCACCTCGACCGCGCGGGCTACCACCACGACCGTCGCGGCCAACACCACCTGTGTCGCCCAGTTCTACGGGCTGTGGTCGCGCTACTCCACGTACTCGCAGCTCGACGATGATCTGGCCCCGAACGTGGCGGCACTGACTCCAGGCGTCGCCTCGGGGCTGCCCTCGTCCTCCTCGACCTTCGTGCTCGACGGCCTGGACTCGAACGCGGTGACAGGGTCCGCGCTGGCGGGCTGGGTGGGCGCCGACGACGAGTGGGGTGGCCCTCTGTACAGCGATTGGGCGAGGCCGCAAACGGGGGTCCTGGGCAAACGCATCGCCACCAACGGCGACGATGCTCCGAGCCTGGTGGGGTTGGATTACCCGAGCTTGGGCCGGTACCGTGGAGTGCTGAGCCCCTACCTCATCAACCGCGACACCAACAACGTCGTCTCCAGCTTCGCTCGAGGGGCATTCACCGAGTACACCTACCCAGACCCGCCGCCGACGGGTGCCACGTCCTATGGCTACGACACGGCCTTCTCCAGCGGCAGGCAGAACGCGGCGAAGGCCCACGCACTGGGCGGATTCCGCACCGCCTCTGTCACCGACGCGACAGGTCCGACGGCCATCACGCAATACCTGAAGGCCGGGTGGGTGGTGCTCACCAATGCCGCTGGCACACCCACCGCTTCCGGGCTCTTCCAGTACCCCTCGTCGGTCATCGGGACGAGCTGCTCTTCTCCATACATAACCGCGGTGAATGATGTCCTATGGGACCCAGACACGACAAACACTGGTGGCATCGTGGCCGTGGGCGAGTACCTCGAGGTCTCGAGCTGCACCGTGGGAGCCAACTGCCCGCCTGACCCGACGACCCAGCACACCTCTGGCTTCATCGCCAAGTTCGGCCCCTCGATGAACCTCATCGGAATGAGAGGTCTCGCGTCGGCGGCGTCCGCGAGCGCGGGAGGCAACTTCCAGGCACTGGGTATTCACGACACCCTCGGCCACTCGGGCTACGTCGTCTTCGGGGAGTACGCCGATGCTCGCGTCGGCGTGATTCAGTTGAGCTACGACCTGGGGGCCGCGTCGACGCCGGTGACCCTCGCCGCGTCCAACCAGCCCACCGGCACTGGCGACGCGGTGACGACGTACCACGACTCCATCGTCGACCAGGTGGGCAACCGCTACCTGGTGCTGGCCAGCGCGGCCTTCCTCAACGCCACGAAGGACGTCGTCATCATGTCCCTCGATGCCGCCTTCACTGCCATCGCCTCCGAGGGATGGCGCTTCGGGACGGCGACGTTCGACGAGGTGGGCTCTCGCATCACGCAGGCGCCCGAGGGTGGCTTCCTCTTCACCGGCGGAGGTGCGACAGCGAGCCAGGGCCTCTCGAGCCATTGGGTCACCCGCACCGACGAGAGCTTCAACGTGCCCTTCAACGGGAGCGCACCGGTCGCGCGGCGAGACGCCCCGCTGGTCTACGGCACCCCGTCGAGCTTCCTCCTCGGAGGTACCGCCTTCACCTGTAGCGCGTGGGTCGATGGCACGATGCCGACGCTCAACACAGTCAGCACCGGCCACACGCCGTTCGTTCCCGTCGTCGACGTTCAGGCGCCTTGATGAGGGCGGGCGGGATGCTTGCCCGTTCTCATGGGCGAGCCCAACCAGCCCCTCGACCAAGGGCGAGGGTCCCCAGCAACGTCACCAATGGTACCATTCGCGGGCCTCGCCTCAGATGTAACCATTGGTGCTATTGCTGGAGACCTGGCCCTCACTCAGGGCTTCAGTCGGGGACAATCACTTGCCGTGCAGAGGGGCTGATCTGATCGCCCAGCGCGCAGGCCCCAAACGCCGCCGGCCTCCCTGGGCCAGCCTGCCCATGTCAAACACCAGCTCGCTTACTCGTCACCAGAGATGACCCGATTCCAGGGGTCGTGCCCCTTCCAATTTCGCAAGCACTTCGCGCCTCCCGCGGAGTGTCTACGAAAGGTGGCAGTCGATGCACCAGCACTCGCAGCGGACGGTTCTCTCCAACGCCCTCACCATCGCGGTCCTCGGAGCATTGGCGGGCTGCGGTGTCGGCGACGAAGACACCGACGGGGGCCGGGTGGACGCGGGACACGCGCCGGTCGGGGGCGGAAACGGGACCCGACCGGACTCAGGCGTTCCAGGTGGCGGACCCGGCGGAGGGAGTGGAGTCGGTGGCGGTAGCGCAGGCGGCGGCAACACAGGCGGCGGCCGAGGCAACGGTGGTGGCTCCGGCGGTGGCGGCACGGGTGGCGGCACGGGTGGTGGTGCTGGCGGTGGTACGTCAGGACCCTGTGACTGGTCGGACCCTCCGGCGAACGTCCAGGCGTGGATCAACGAGAGCTGGAGCAGTCAGCTGGGAGACAACATCTCGTCCCGCAAGGCCTGGCTCCTGGACTCGGTGATGAAGGGCAAAGGGCAGTTAAACCTCTGCGTCCGCTGGGGAGCGACCACCAAGCTCACCACCGCGTGGAGGGACCAGATCGCCCCGGCGATGCAGGGCTGGTTCAGCGATTGGTTCAAAGCGTTGGGCACCTATGGCTGCTTCCCCTACCCCAACGGCATCACGGTGAAGGTCACCGGCTTCGCAGTAAAAAGGGAGTCCATCCTCGACTGGACCGACCGNNCCCGTCTACACCGAGACCGACCCCGGCACGGATCCCTCAGGCGAGCCCAAGTGCCCCGACGCGTGCTCGTTCTTCCAAAACTGGTCCCACAGCTTCCCCCAATGCCCCGGTGGCGAGGCCAACCACTTCGACTACGACGTCTGGCTCGACGACAGCCTCCCGGGCAGCGGCGCGGCGGCGGTAGGAGGCGACTGGGGTGTGCGAATGCCCCGCGACACCTTCACCGGCTCTCTCGGCCAGGCGTCCTGGGGCATCATCGAACACGAGATGGGGCACGGCTTCGGATTCCAGGACTACTACGACTGGACCGGCTCGACGCCCAACGGCGGCTCGCTGATGATCGTCGGCTCGACCGGGAGCGCCAAACCTACCGTGGGAGACACCTGGCTCCTCCGGCGCGCATGGAAGGAGCAAAAGGCCAAGCGGAGCTGGTGACGACACCAGCTCACCCTACGGCCGGTGCTTCCCCATGTCCGCGGTGGCCTCGCGAATGGCATCCATCGACTGAGCCGAGATGCGCACGAAGCGAACACCGAGCTTGAGCCAGCCGTCTTCGGCTGCCGTCACCCGGCGCACCTCTCCGACCGCCTCGACTCGCCCGGAGGGGAGCTCGAAGTCGAGGTGCAACTGTCGCCCCACCTCGATGGGTGACTGGGTATGAAGGCACAACCCAGACGGAGAAACGTCACGCACGATGCCAGCAAAGGCCGTGGTGGAGGCACCGACCACCCGCACTTCACAGACAAAGCGCGGCTCTGAGCGGTTCTCCGTGTACATGGCAACGCATTGTGTCATGGCGCCTCCGAATTGAGAATGAGGGTGGCGCGGAACGTCGGCCTCGGGACCCACGGTGGGTCCGCTCACCAGCAGGAGTCGGGCGACGGAGTCCCGCAAAGGCTGATCCCGTCCTTCATCTGCGCTAGGCAGCACCCATGGCTGAGAACTTCATCTTCGCGATGCAGGACCTGCGGAAGGTCAAAAACGGGAAGGAGATCCTCAAGGGCATCTGGCTGTCGTTCTTCNNTGCTGCGCATCATGGCGGGCGTGGACGCCGAGTTCATGGGTACGGCGCGGCCAGACCCCTCGGCGCGGGTCGGCTTCTTGCCCCAGGAACCGCAACTCGACCCGTCTCTCGACGTGAAGGGGAACGTCGAGCTGGCGGTGAAGAAGACGAAGGACCTGCTCAAGCGCTTCGAGGAGGTCTCGACGGCCCTGGGTGAGCCCGACGCCGACTACGACA
>PMBV01000191.1 GCA_003153055.1 Myxococcales bacterium | reverse complement strand
TCGCTCTCGTCCTTCTCGTTCTCGAGCTTGTCCTTGAGCCGCGACCACTTCTCCAGCTTCATCGAGATGAGCTTCTTGCCCCTGACGCCGTCCTCCTCGACGAGCTCGGGCTGCTCCTTCGAGAAGATCCAGATGAAGTTCTTCAGCTCGGCGGCGCCCACCGAGCGGAGCATGGTGATGCCCCCGACGTCCTTGGACCGCATCTCCTCGAGCAGGTACCGCACGTTCTCGAGGGCGTTCATGTCGACCTTCACCAGCATGCCGTTGAGGTAGAAGGCCTGCTTGACGCCCAACAGCTCGAGCTTGCCGTCCTTGCGGATGACCTGGTTCATCGTGTCCTGGAGCTGCGCCAGCGGCTTCTCGAAGACATTGTTGTCGGGGTCGTACATCTTCACCGAGCGAACCAGCATGTAGAGCGCCGACACCAGCGAGCGCCCCATGGCCTGCAGCTTCTCGTTGGTCTCCCGAGAGAAGAGATCGACTCGGCTCGACTCGTCTTCGGCGGTGG
The DNA here is from genome assembly GCA_003153055.1 of Myxococcales bacterium. The sequence continues at coordinate 11,085 of PMBV01000191.1, read as the reverse complement.
AGACCCGGGTGATTTGGAGGTTCTCGGCCATCACTCGTTCTCCCGCTCGGCGGTGCCGAACAGCTGCCCTCGCACCCGGTGGAGCTGCCGCTTGGCCGCGTTGGTCACCTCGGGAGGCTGACTCCGGTCGTCGGCGATCTCCTGGAGCAGCTTGGCCGTCTGAATGGTGCAGGCTCCGCCGAGGCCGGCGATGGCCAGTTGCTTGTCGCTCGCGATCTTCTGCTTGTTGAACAGCCCGCCCTTCGCCTGCAGGAGCTGGGAGAAGTAGGTGATGGCGCCCGGCATGCCAGTGGCGCCCAGCGCGGCGTACAGGGCCTCCTTCTCTTCGGGCTTGCGACCGTCGAAGTCCTTGTCCTTGACGATCTTGAGGAGGTCGGCGAACCCCTTCTCGCGGTCGAACTCCGGGAGCACCCGCGCCGCCTGAATCCGCACCTGCATGGTGTCGTCGTAGAGCAACCCGGCGATCATCGTGCGCGCCTCGCCGGTGCGGCCCTTGGCGATGATGGCCATGACGTCGAGCTTGAGCGCCAGGTTGGGCGAGGTGAGCACCGAGGCGAAGAACCTCAGCTTGTCGGGGTGGTTGGACCGATCGAGCACGTACACCATGTCGCGCTGAGTCTGGGGGCGATCGGTCGCGCGCAGACGCTCGACGAAGCTCTCCGCGTGCTCCTTGGCGAAGGGGACCAGCACGTCGCACAACAGCGTCCGGTTCTCGGGCAGCTCGATGGTCTCGAGCACGTCGAGGAGGATGGAGACCGACTCCGCGCTGACGTTCGACAGGTAGCGCACCACATCTTGAGGGCTCTTGAGTCGGCTGAACCGGAGCACCTCACCGACCTTGGTCAGCCGCTGCTCCTCGCTCATGCGCGCGACGAAGTCCCGGAGGAGCTGGCCTAACGCCGAGCTCGCGCCGGTGCGCTGCTCCATCGCTCTCAACTTGAGGACCACCTGGTTGATGATGGCGAAGTCCTCCTGGATCAGCATCGCGTCCAAGAGCTGGGCGAACATGTCAGACAGGAGCACCGGGTCGTCGACCCCGCTCTCGACCACCTGGAAGACGGCCGAGATGAGCTTGGGGAACAGCCGCTGGTTCTCCTCTTCGTCGATGTCCTTCTGGACTCGGGCCTTGATGTCCGCCCCAGCGGTGAGCCCCGAGATGACCACCCCTCGCATCTGGTCGATCTGGTCGAGCTTCATCTCGAGATCGGCCTCGGTCACCCGCACGAACCGGAGGTAGTCGTCGCTGTTGCCTCGCAACCGCCGCTGGAGGTAGTCGACCACCTTGTCGACTTCGACCTGGACCTCCTCCTCGGAGAACTCGTCCATGCGGAAGCCTTCGACCATGATGTATTCGAAGTGCGGCATCTGAGCCCGCCACAGCTGGGCGTTCAGGTCGTCGGCGCCGCGGTCGGGGTCGCTCAGCGCGATGAGCGTGAAGCTGACCAACTCCTCGAGGGTGAAACCGGGTCTGAAGGTGAGCTGGCGGATCCCGTCTTTGAAGAACTTGTAGGGGATCGGGTTGTCCTCGCTGAACAGCTCCTGCTTGAAGAGCGTGAAGTTGGTCAGCTCGACCTTGAACTGAAGCGACCCGTACGCGGTGGTGAAGGCGTCGAGGGCCCCGTGGGCCTTGCCGAGGAACTCCCCGTACTTGGTCTCGATGTGCCGGTACATGCCGATCGTCTTCATTCCCCTGAGCAGGGAGTGGATGACCCCGCGGGCCTCCTCGACCTGCTTCTTCAGGGCCGGGTTCTCCATCGGGTCGACCGGCGCCGGAGCTCGAGACGGGGAGGACTGCACGGGAGGCTCAGGGGGCATGGGCGGCGACGGACTCTACTACCTCAGAGGCCCGGTGGGCCCTCGGGAGGGCGGCCAGTGCGCCCGGTCAGCGGATCGCGTCCCTCAGGCGCCGGGTGAGCACCTTGATGACGCCCTGCGCGATCTCGGGCTTCTCGGTCATGATCTCCTGGAAGTCCTCCCGGGCGATTTTGAGCACGCTGGTGGGGACCAGTGCGGTGACCGTGGCCGAGCGGGGGGCCGCGTCGAGAATCGCCATCTCGCCGAAGCACTCGCGCTCGCCCAGCTCGGCGATCATCCGGTCGGCTTTGTGCACCCGCACCCGCCCGTCGAGCACCAGGTACAGGGCGTCGCCCGACTCTCCCTCAGCGAAGATCTCGTCGCCGCTCTCCCGGGTCTCCTCCGAGGAGATGAGCGCCACCGCCGCCAGGTCCTCCCCGGGAATCTGGGAGAAGAGGTCGATGGACTTGAGGAAGAGCACCTTCTCGACGGTGGAGATCATCTCGGTTGGCTCGGCAGGCATCCGTCACAGCGCCGCCTGGAAACGTTGGACGACATCCTCGTCGGTGAAGGACGAAGACCGCGCCATCGAGCAACTGGGGTTGGCCTCAAGACACTCGCTCCCGGACCCACCTTCGCGAGGCCTTCACTCGTCGGCCTCTCGATGAAGTTCAGCGCGGAGAGCCTTGACGCGCTGCTTCGGCAGACATCGATCGAAGTAGGTCAGCCCGTCGGCGCGAATCCAGTCGAGTAGCACCGCGAGATCGGGTGTGTCACTGGCCTCAGCCGCTTTCTCCGCGATCGAGCTGAGCCCGGAAACATCGTCCTCAATCGGAGCAAGCCAACCCACATCTGCGATGAACGTCAGCCGGAGCATCACCAGCGACCAAGCGACCAGCTCAGCCTGCCGATCGAGGGAAGTAGCCGACTGGCGGCGGAGGTCGCTCATCGACACGCCTGGTTGTTCGTCAAGTCGCTTGCGTGCCCACCAAAGCAGGCCGAGGCCGCTCGTCCAGGGGCCGCCACGTTGTTTGCAGCGACGAACATACGTACGCCCAAGGCTCAGCACTGCGAGTTCCGCGCGCGGTCCAGGAATGGACCTCAGCCGAGCGAGCGACTCGTTCTTGCTATCCAGCATTCCGTAATCCGAAACTGCTTCCCCAATGGTGTCGGTCTCGAGCAACGCCGTGCTCTCATCGACAGCCTGAGCCCCATTCATTGCCGAAGCCTTGGTGCGCAGAAACCTGACGACGCTGCCATCGAACAGGGTGGAGTGAACCTGGTTCATAGCCTCTGCGCTTTCGAGCAAGAGATCCTTGCGCAGATGTCTGCCGCAGGTTGTCTCGTCCGCGCGCCGAAGGACGACGCGATGCTCGACGCAGTATCCCGCGCTGAGTCCAAACGAGCCGTACTGAAGGCTGTTGAAACAGCAGTTTGAACAGGCGTACGAGATCACGGTCGTTCCCTGGAGAAGATTCTCGAAACGACGGCGGCGACGCTCTCTGGAGTTTGACCCTCGAGGGGACGGAAGTCGATCAGATGCTCGGCGTGTTCCTCGACGAACTTGAACGCTTGGCGAACCTCGAAAGCGGAGTGCCAGGCCGCATCACCCTTCCCTTTGCCACGGAGAAGGTCACGAAGCTCTCCAATGGAGATGTAGCGCAGGCCCTTCTCCTCCTCGATTCGCGCAAGCAGCGTGTGCCAAACACGTCCGTCGCGGCCAGCGAAGAACTGCGCCGTCTCCTCGTCTTCCGACGTCGAAGTGTACGGGGTGCTCCGGCCAATTCCGTCCAGCCCGAGGATATGCCGAACGAGTGATGGGTCCGCCGACGGCTCAGGCGTACGGACGCCGTCGGCGTCGTCACCTCGGTGCAGCGGATCGTCGATACCCCATGCTCTTCGGTTCACGGAGGCAGGATATCGCGACAACCGGCACCTGTCGTCATGGGTATCTCGAACCACCGCGCGGTCGCCTGAGAAGAGTCTCCCTCTCGAAGTCAGGCCCGGGCTGACCAGAGGCCCCACGCACCGAGGACCACGAAGAGGACGCCAGCTGCCCGGCGGAGGACCAGCGGGGGCACGGCACGAGCCAAGGCTTCGCCGGCGAGCACCGCGATGGCCGAGCTGGCCACCAGCGCCAGGGCCGAGCCGAGGAAGACGGGCCACCGGGAGCTCCCCGAAGAGGCGAACGACAGCGTGGCCAGCTGGGTCTTGTCACCGAGCTCGGCGATGAAGACGGCGACGAAGGTAGTGCCCACCAGTTTCCAGTCCATGGTTGGGGGGAAAGCACACCTTCACGCCCGCTTCCACGCTGGACAGCCGACCCCGCACCTGCAACTCATTTCGTGGTCCTCGGTGGGTGGGCCCTGTGGTCAGCTCGATCCTGAGGGCAGCGACGATTCGCGGAAGATGCTCGCGGCCTGGGCCCTGACGAAGGGGGCCTCGTCCGTGAGCCGAGTGGCCGCCAGGCGCGCCCCGACCGAGGGCGCACGAGCGAAGAGTGACACCAGGGCGATCTCACGAACCACCGGGCTGGGGTCGCTCACCGCCGACGCGAGGAGCTCTTCCTTTCGCTCGTGCTCGGTCTCGGCCAGGCACCAGGTGGCGCAGGCGCGCACCCAGGCCGCCTCGTCGCCGCAGAGCCTCGCGAGTACCTCGGCCGGCCCGGCGTCCAGTGTGGGGTAGGCGTCTCGCACCTGGGCCAGGCGCTCGGCGCGCTTGAGATCCTCGAGGAGCGGGAGAAACCGGTGCTTCAAGTCTCGATGCAGGAGGTTGTCGAGGAGCTCGACGGCGTTGGCTCGCCGGCGGGCCGCGTCGTTGGCTGGCGCGTCGGTCAACCCGGCGGAGATCTGCTCCATGTCGGCGTCGGGGAACAGCACCGCGAGCAGGAGGAAGACCCGGCGCTCCACCTGGTACACCTTCTCGCTGAGCGCGGAGGCCAGCAGCGCCCGAGCCGCCTCGAGGCCACGGCGGGCCGTGTCACGGCTGGGGCCGCTCTGGAGCCCCAGCACCTCGGCGCGCTGGAGCGCCTCCCAGGCCCGGTGCAGCTCTCCATCGAGGGCCGAGCGAACCGGCGCCAGATCCTCGAGCAACAGCCGCTTGCCCTTCACCGCCCTGGCGAGCGAGCGGTAGAGGCCGCCTCGCAGCTCCTCGTCGGGTTCGTCGAGGTGCCTGGCGATGATGGCCACCGCGTCGCTCGTGCCCAGCCTCCCCAGCACCCGCGCCGCCGCCCGGCGAATGGCCGCGTCCTCCAGCGGGTTGCCCAGGGCCTTGGCCAGCGTGGGAATGATCGACGGCCCGTAGGCGGTGAGCGCGCCGATGGCCTCCATCATCGTGTCCGGCGCCCGGGTCCGGTAGATGAGCGGGAGCACGAACTCCGAGCCCCTCAACGCGCCGGCGGCGGCGATGGCCTCGCGCCGCACCGAGGCGTCGGGGTCGTTCATCAACTGCAGCACCGGTTGATAGAAATTCTTCACTCCGATGGCCCCCAGCACCCGCGCCGCGTTGAGCCGCATCGCTGGCTCGGGGTCGGCGATGAGCGCCTTGAGCGCTTCAGCGGCCATGAGCACGCCGTCGAGCCCTCCGAAGCGGATCATCCCCGTGACGGCGGCCGCGCGGATCTCCGGGGCCGGGTCACTCAAGAAGGGCCTCACGCTGCGCACCGCCTTGTCGCGGCCCATGGCGCAAAACGCGTCGATGGCAGCGGCTCGCACCGTGGGGTCGGGATCCTCGAAGCGCCGAAAGGCCGAGTTGGCGAAGCGGAGCGACTGGCGGTGACCGAAGTACGTGAGCGCCCGCACCCGCACCGGCGCCGAGGGGTGCTCGAGGAGCTGCTCGACGACGGGGTCGAGGGACGGCTGATCGAGCTGAGGCAAGAGCGTCAACGCGCTCGACACCTCGTGCTCATCGGTGCTTGCCAGGGCGCGCCCCAGAACCCCGCTGGTGCTTCCATCGATGACCCGGTGCCGGGCCGATTCGAGGTCGAGGCGCCGGTGCCTCAGGTTGTCTTGGAGCGACCGGAGGTACTTGGATCGCAGGCCTGTCACCACGCCGAGCCAGGCGAGACACATCACCAGCGAGAACCAGGCGAGGTGAAAGGGGTCGCCTCCCCCCCACAGGCGGTAGCCGGCGAGGAAGACCCCCGCCAGGCCGCTGGCGATCGGCTTCACCACGCCGTCGACGAAGGCCTTGGCGGCGACCCGCACCTGGGCCACCACCGGCAGGTAGAGGATCTGCGTGGTGGCGTCGTTGACGGAGTAGCGGAACAGCGTGTCGGCGCCCTTCACCATCGAGGCAGCCCACAGCGTGCCCGCGATGATGAGGGCCGAATCACCCAACGCGAGCGAAATGGGGAGCACCGCCAAGGAGCCGATGACCCCCGCCCGGTTGAGCAGCCGGCTGGTGCCGAAGAGCTGGAGCCCGATGGCCAGGGCCCCCACCACGGCGTTGAAGTAGCCGAAGTAGGCCGCGAGCGCGTCGCCTTGGAGCCGCTCGGCGGCCACCACCTTGAACTGAAAGTCGACCAGCGTCGTGGTGAAGAAGGTGACGGCCGAGAGTGTGGCCACTGCCCGGAGGTGCCCATCGGACAGCACCCGGGCGCCTCCTCCGGTGCGGGGCGTGCTGGGTCGGCCGGTCGCGGCGCGGGCGAACAACCGTTGCCGCCCGAGGAAGCCACCGACGAAGCTCGCCCCGCCCGTCATCACCAGCAGACCGGCGCACAGCAGAAGCAACGACGAGGTGCCGTAGATCGTCGCGACGCGGGCGGCCACGAGCCCGAGGACAATGTTGGACAAGGTCCCCCCCGCACCGATGAACCCGTACAGCCGCTTGGCCTCGCGGGCGTTGAAGAGATCGTTGGCCAGGGTCCAGAACTGCACCAGCACCAGCCCACCCATCACCTCGACCAGGACGTAGATGGTCGGGTACACCCACGCGGCGTGGCTCTGCTCCACCACCCAGGCGATGACGAAGGTCGCGGCGAAGAGCAGTGCCGAGCAGAGCGCCATGACGTCGCGGCGGAACCGGGTCGCCAGCCGGCCATACACCAGCCCGGCGAGCGTCACTCCAATCGCCGAGGCGACGTACATCCACGCCAGGGTCGAGCGATCGGCGTGCGCGAGGAACAGGGCGTCCCTCACCGTGCGCCCCGTGAGGAAGGCGCCCACCGCGAACAGGCTGTGAATGAAGAGCGTGAAGGTGAGCTTCCGCTCACTCGGGCGGACGGGAAGGAGGATCTCGAGGAGCCGCAACACGCCCGGCGACTCTACTGGACGCCCGGGCGCGCGGGGGGAATCGCCTCGAGCAGGGCCGCCGCGTCGCCCGGGGAGAGCTCGCGGCCCCCGAAGCGGGCCTCGAGGTAGCGTCGGCTGGCGCGGGCCACGGCCTGGGCCAGGGGGTGATGCTCGGCGGTCAGGCGGAGGCTGAGCTCTTCGATCGGTTCGGTCGGCCGTTGGGCGATGGAGGCGCGCGCCAGCCGTGCCTCGAGGCGTTGGAGGAAGGTGGTGGCCGGGTGGAGCCGCTGACGCCGCCTCGCGCGCAGGACGCCCACGAGCGTCGCCAGCGCCGCGACCCCGGCGAGGACGACGAGGAGGCGCGGCGCGGTGAAGGGCGTCGGGCGTCGAAGCTCGTCGTCGGGCGAGCTGCCCCTCGCCCCGCGCGGAGGCCGCACGAGGTCACGCACGAAGGTCACTTGATCCATCAGGGCGTAGTCGAGGACCTTCTGGCGCCAGAGCTCCTCGACGCGCTCGAAGGCGTCGGTGAGCGCCGCCCACAGGGCTGGCGGCTGGCCTCTGCGCCCCGACTCTGGGGTGGCATCGAGGGTGACCCAGCCAGCATCGCCCAGCCAGGCTTCGACCCAGGCGTGCGCGTCGCCGGCTCTCAGGGCGTAGCGATCGCCCAGCCGGAGGCCCCCGAAGAACCCGGCGGCCACCCGCGCGGGAATGCGCTGGGTCCGCAGCATGATGGCCAGGGCGGTGGCGAACTGCTCGCAGTGGCCTTGCTTCCGATCGAAGAGGAACGTGGCCAGCGGATCATCGACGTCGTCGCCCAGTTCGAGCGTGTAGCCATACGACGACTTGAGGTACGCCTCGAGGCGGCGGGCGATCTTCGCTGGGTCCCTTTCTCCGCCGGAGACCTGACGGCTCAGGGCGGGGATGCGCCCATCGAGCTCCGGGACCACCAGCGCGCGCAGCCTCGTCGCTTCGTCTCGCTCGGCGTCTCGCTCTCCGCGGGGGCCGTCGGCGCTGATCACCATGTAGGTGTAGGTCACTGCCTCGGTCGCCGCGCGCACCTCTTCGCCCTTCACGTTGACGAGGAGCAGGGGTGCGGCGCCTGCCGCCGACACGCGGATGCCGTTGGCGAAGGCGATCGGCTCCTCCAGGCCCACCAGGGTGGTGGAGCCGTAGGCGGGCAACAGCTCGACCCGCTGGGTGACGTAGGCGCCCGAGGCAGTCCCCAGTTGAATCATCGGCGACGCAGGCTGCGCGATGCCCGAGCCCCTCCACTCGTGGCCGTCGAAGACGTCGAACCTCCGGCCGACCCAGTAGCGATCGAGGCGATCGAGCTGGGGGTCGGGATCGAGACGCGCCTTGGCGACTACGCGAGCGCTCGTTTTGATCGCGCCGCCGCCGCTCAAGCGCACCCGGTCGGCCATTCCCGTGGTGCTGCCGAGGACGCTGGGGTTGGCCCGCCTCGAGGCCAGGTTCCAGGACAGCCGGGGAAAGACGATGAAGAAGGCGACTCCACCCACGAGCGCCAGCAGCACGCCGACGCTGACCTGCTTGAAGACCGGCCCGACCATCAGTGCCTCGTCACGTTCGACGGGGCCCTCCACCACCGTGAGCCCGAGGTGGAGACAGGCGAAGGTCCCGAAGGCCAACAGGCACAGGGCGAACCAGATCTCACCCGAGAGGGCCGCGCTTCCGGCGGTCAACAACAGCGCGGCGAGGAGGATCTGCTGGTTGGTCGGCTCCGATGGCTCGGAGAGGAGCCGGTGAGCGGCCACCAGGGTGGCGAAGGAGACGGCGGCGACCACCAGATCGAGCAGGCCCCGGAAGGCGAGGCCGAAGAAGACGAGCGCCATCGCCAGGAGCGCCAGGGCCGACCACAGTCGCCCCCGCGCGAAGGGGCGAAGGCCCGCCATCGAGAGGCCGAAGGCCAGGGCGAACACCGCCGTCACCCAGAGCGGCACGGCCCGCGCCAACGCCACCGGAATGTACGCGGCCAGGGCTGCGAGGTCCCGGAACCTCAGGCGCAGGCGCCGTCGATCCACGAGGCGCATTCAGTCTCCCTCGTCTTCGTGGCCCAGCCAGGCCAGCGCCGCCAGGAGCCGACGCTCGTGCCCATGCCCCGCCGACGGGCGAATTCGCCGGCCGAAGGCCTCGAGCCCCACCTCATGGCCGTTCTCGAGCAGCAGGTGGCCCAGCGCGGCGGTCTCTTCGCAGGCGCGATCGAGGTGATCGCCCTTGGGCTGGCGCTCCACCCGCAGGGTGTACTGCTTGCGGTCCTCACGCTCGCGCTCGACCTTGAGGAGCTGACCCACGGCGGCGCTCTTCCTCCAGTGGATTCGTCGGGCGTCCTCGTCGGGGCCGAGCTCGCGGAGGCCGAGGAGATCGCCGCTACCGTCGCGGTGCCGCGACTGCCCGAGATCTCCCACGTGGACGCCCGCCTTCGAGTCGGGCACCTCGCAGGTGAAGCCCCGGCGCGGCCACACCAGGAGCAGATCGTCGAGGGGGAGCGTGCGCGACTTCTCGAACAGCCCGAAGGGGAAGGCGGTGCTGACCTCGACCTGGGTGAGGGGGAGTGGCCCCCGCCGCGGCGCCACCACGTCGGCGCGGACGATCTCCTTCGTGCCCGCGCTGACCGAGGCGACCCAGGCCCAGCCCTCGACGGTGCCCGGGGCCTCGCTCAGGCGCAGCGCGAACGCCCAGCCCTTGGCGCGGCTCACCTCGTAGCGAAGGGGAAAGGGCTCGTGCGCGAACGCGCCGTCGGGGAGCAGCCGACGCACCGTCAGATCGCGCAGCACCCGTTCCGACAACACCCCCGAGAGCACGATGACCGACAGGAGGAAGCCCAGCACGAGATAGAGGAGGTTGTTGCCGGTGTTGAGCGCCCCCAGGCCGATGCCGAGCGTCACCACCAGGAAGGTCCGGCCCATGCCTGTCACCTTGAGCCGCCGCGGCGCCCGCCACCTCTTGAGGGCCCTGAGTCGATCGCGGAGCGTCACGGGCTCACCTCGGCGCGGGCACCCGGCGAGCGAGCTCCTCGAGCAGGTGCCCGGCCTCGTCACGGGCGTAGGCCCCCTGAGACGAGGTGCGGAGGAGCAGCCGGTGGCCGAAGGCCGGCACCAGCATGGTGCGAAGGTCGAGAGGGGTCACGAAGTCGCGCGAGTCCCACAGGGCCAGCGCCCGCGCCGCCGACATCAACGCCAGAGCGGCCCGGGTCGAGATACCCCGCTCGATCTCCGGGTGGCTCCGGGTCGCCGCCACCAACCGCACGGCGTACTCGGCCACGTCGGTCGACACCTGGACCCCATCGGCCGCCTCCTGGAGCGCGAGGAGATCGGCCGCCGTGGCGACCGCCTCGAGCGACCACAGCGGCTCCCGCCTGCGGGTGACCAGGAGCTGCGTCTCGGCCGCCGCGTCGAGGTGGCCCAGCGCCAACCGGAGCAGGAATCGATCGAGCTGCGAATCAGGCAGTGGGTAGGTGCCCGCGAGGTCGAGCGGGTTCTGCGTGGCGATGACCGTGAACGGGGGCGGCAACGCGTGCGTCACGCCGTCGAGGCTCACCTGCCCCTGGCCCATGGCCTCGAGCAGGGCCGACTGGGTGCGCGGTGGGGCGCGGTTGAGCTCGTCGGCCAGGACGACGTGGTGGAAGATGGGCCCGGGGCGAAACTCGAAGGACCCCGTGGCCGGACGGAACACCTGGGCCCCGAGGATGTCGCTGGGCAGGAGGTCAGCGGTGAACTGCACCCGCGCGAAGGACAGCGAGAAGCACCGGGCCAGCCCCTCGGCCAGCGTCGTCTTGCCGACTCCGGGCACGTCTTCGAGCAAGAGGTGCCCTCGCGCCACCAGGCACGTCAGCGCCAGCCGGATCTGCTCCGGTTTGCCCTTGACGACTTCTCCGAGATGGGCGGCGAGCCGCTGCAACAATTCGTCAGGAGCCGATTGCATGCCGTACCAGAACGAACCTTAGCGCCGTGTATGGTGCTCGCGCCGCTGGAATTCTCATGGATCGAATTCATCGCCTCAGCGAGACCCTCATCAATCAGATCGCCGCCGGCGAGGTGGTCGA
>PMBV01000178.1 GCA_003153055.1 Myxococcales bacterium | reverse complement strand
GGCGGCTCAGCGACCGGTGGCGGCTCAGCGACCGGCGGCGGCTCGGCGAACGAGGTCGGCTGCGAGTCCATCAAGAACTTCTGCGCTCGGCTCAGCCGGAACTGCGGCGAGGTGAGTGGGCTCGACGCCTGCGGGGTCCAGCGCACCTTCCCGTGCGGAAACTGCACGCTCCCCGAGACCTGCGGCGGCGCGGTCACACCCAACGTCTGCGGCGGTGGCCCCATCTGCGGCGCCGGAGGTTGGTGCTGGGTGAGCCCGCTGCCGGCTGGCAACGAGCTCGGCGCGGTGTGGGCGGCCAGCGACACCGATGTCTGGGCCGTCGGAGCCTCCGGGACACTGCTCCACTTCGATGGAAATCAGTGGCTCGCCGCCATCGCACCGGTGGACACGAACTACTGGGGTGTCTGGGGTGCCTCGAGCAAAGATGTCTGGGCTGTCGGAGACCGAGTGATTCACTGGGACGGTGACCACTGGAACCTGGCGACCTCGCCGCGCGCAAGTTACTACCGCGTCTGGGGCTCGGGCTCGAACGACGTCTGGGCCGTCGGCGCGAACGGAGCCATCGGCCACTTCGACGGCAAAGAGTGGGCCTCGGTCCCCAGCGGGACCACGAGCCCCCTCTTCGACGTCGCAGGGCGAAGCAAAGACGACGTCTGGAGTGTCGGCGCCGGTGGGCTCGTCCTCCACTGGGCTGGCTCGAGCTGGGCCAAGGTCAGCACCCCCGCGACCCAGGACCTCAACTCAGTATGGCCCGCCTCCGCCTCTGACGTCTGGGCAGTCGGCGTCGGCCCCACCATCCTCCGCAACACCGGGAATTGGTCGGCCACGACCCCCGCCAGCGCCAACCTGTACTACTCCCTCAACGCAGTGTGGGGCTCCGCCTCCAACGACGTCTGGGCCGTCGGCTACGGATCGAGCTTCCTCCACTGGACGGGAGCGAACTGGAACGCCGTGCCCAACGAGAGCGGGAGCGTGTGGTACAGCGTCTTTGGGGTGAGTGACACCGGCACCGTGTACGCCGTCGGCACTGGCGGCGTCATCTCCCGGTACTCCGGCGGCACCTGGGCACAGCTCAACACCGGTGCCCCGTTCGACCTCCAGGCCATCTGGGGCTCGACGCCCAACGATGTCTGGGCCGTGGGAGCGCGGGGCACAGCTCTCCGCTGGCAAGGTTCGAGCTGGGTGAAATACTCCACCGGCACGACCAGCACGCTCCAATCAGTCTGGGGCTTCGCGCCCAACGATGTCTGGGCTGTCGGCGACTCCGACGTGATTCGACACTGGACCGGCGCTCAATGGTTCCCGGTGCAGGGCGTGGCAGGCGACTTCAGCCACGTCTGGGGCAAGCAGCCCGAGGACCTCTGGGTGACCGACCTCTCAGGCCGCCTGCTACGCCACACCAGCGCTGGGTGGTCGAGCGTCGACTCGGGCGTCAACACCGAGCTGTACACGGTCTTCGGCGTCGAGACCAACGACGTGTGGGCGGCCGGAAAAGGCGGCACGATGCTCCACTGGGACGGCGCGCAGTGGACCTCCGTCGACGCAGGCACCAACGACGACCTCTACGCCCTCTGGGGAGCGAAGACCAACTCCATTCACGCCCTGGGCAGCGCTGGCATCCACCTGCTGTGGAACGGTCAGCGGTGGGACCTCATCGACCCCGGAAGCGGTGACTGCGTGAACGCCGTGCTGGGCTTCGCCGATGACGACCTCTGGCTCGCCGGCGACATGGGCTCCATCACGCACTTCGTCGGCTCCGCCCATTTCTCGGCCCCCCCCACCAACAACAACCTGTTTGGCCTGTGGGGCGCCCCAGATGGCGGTGGCATCTGGGCCGTGGGCATGGGCGGAACCATCTTGCACCGCCCCTGAAGTCAGCGGGGCAACCGGGACGCCGCCGTATTCTTGTCGGCCTTCTCCACCACCAGCTTCCGGGCGTAGGCTTGGTCGACCCTCATCAGCCAGGCGCGGAACGCCGGGTAGTCCTTGGCTGAGATGCGCGCCACCGCCAGCGTCATGAGGCCCTCCACCACCAGCTTCTCACCAAGGCGCCGGGTGGTGATGCGAAGCGTGCCAAAGGGCGAGCTCTCCACCACCTCGGGCGGCAGCTCGGCAATTCCGAAGCCCGGCGGCAGGGCGTAGGTGTGGGTGAGGCGATTCTCGAAGACCTCCGAGAACACGGCGTCGAAGTGCCGCTCGGCCAGCGGCGCCATCGCCTGGGTGAAGGTGCGTGACGCGCCGAAGGGGTAGAAGCGCAGAGTGCCCGGCTGGGCCTCGGCATACCGCGGCACCGTCATGGCAAAGCCGAGCGTGGCCGGCGCCTCGAGGGCCTTGGGGTCCGACACGGTCACCTCAGAGGCCTTGACCCCGGGGTAGCTCTGGGCCCATTGCTGCTCGAAGGTGGCCTGCCGGGTCGCCACGGTCTCGTAGGTTCGCCGCACCTCGGGAGCGCCCTGCCCCACGGCGAGCAGCGTTCCCCGCGCGTTGGCGCTGCCGTCGGGGTGCAGGGTGACGTCCATGGTGACCGTGGTGGTGTTGTCCTCGGGCCTCGCCTCGAGGGTGGTGAAGAAGCGGCTGGGCGCCTCGGGCTCCACCACCAGCACGTTGGCCACCCGGTCACCCGAGGGCAGCTCCCGGCTCCCGTGGAACTCGGCGGTGCCGTCGAGGAACTGGTCCAGCTTGGGTACGTAGAGAATGGCGTGGTTGAAGGCGGCCAGCGAGGCCACCTCGGCCGACAACACCCCCCGGTCGCGGGTGCGGAGCAAGACCAGCCGCGAGTCGACGCCCGCCACCTTCAGCATCGCATACATGAGCGACGCCTTGTCTTTGCAGTCACCAAAGCGGCGCGCCAGAATACGGTCGACCCGGTAGGGCTGGAAGCCATGGATGCCGAACTCCAGGCCAACGTAGCGCACCTGAGACACCACGAAGCCATACACCGCGGCCACCACTTTGGCGGTGTCGGAGCGGTCGACCCCCTTGAGCAGCCCATCGACGGTGCGCTTGAGCTCCTCGCTGGGCACGAGCTGGTCGCGCACCAGGCCCTGGTAGTACCGGCCGACCTGCTCCCAGGTCTGGTACGTCGACAGGTGGACAATGCCCGCCAGCTCGGCCCACCCGGGCATCTGCGGCTCGGGCACCAGCCGGGGCACCTCGCTGGCCTCAAAGCGGTACACCGTGCGCGCCTCGGCGGTCGAGGTCGAGGCCTTCACGAAGGTCGGCGCCGTCGTGGTGTTCCAGAACAGACGCCGGGCCGAGGGCATGTCAACCACGAAGCGGTAGTGCTTCTTCACGAAGGTCGACTGCACCGCGTCGACGTCGCCCCAGTAGTCCGACAGCAGGTTGTCGATGGCCGTGTCGTCGAGCCGCCACTGCACCTCGAGGACGTCACCGGGGGCCAGCGCGGGGAAGGTGATGGAGCGCGACCGGGTGTCGAAGTACATGCCCGCCCAGGGCTCGACGGCGTGATCCTGCTCCGCGTACGACTCCACGATGCTGCCGTCGGGCTTGGTGATGCGAGCCTTCACCACCCGCACCTCCTGGCGGTCGGGCGTCCAGGTGATGGGAATGGTGCGGTAGCTCTCCACGCCGCGCGAGCTCAGGACCTTCACCACGAGCTGCTCGAACCGCGACGAGAGCCCCGAGCGCTGGACCCGCACGTGCGTCACGTCGGCGAGGATGACGGCGTCGGCGTCCTTCAGCGACTTCGCCTCGGCCAGCAGCGTCTCGAGAGGGAACGCCTCCGCCGAGCCAGCGCCAGACTCCTCGCCTCGCAACGTGCGCACCAACTCCTTGAGGGCGGGGTTCTGGGGCCTCAGGGTGAGGGAGCGCTGAAAGGCGAGGAGCGCGGCCTCCTTCTCGCCGGCGTGGAGCAACGCGCGGCCCTCGCGCTCGTGCACCTCGGGCTCGTCGGGGGCCAGGGCACGCGCCCGCGCGAAGGCCGCCGTGGAGGCAGCGAGCTTCCCGTTGGCCGCGAGGAGCTCGGCCAGGCGAAGCAGCGTGGCCGAGTCGAAGGGATCCAACGCGAGCACCTTCTCGTACTGCTCGGCGGCCTCGTCGACCCGGCCCAGGTCCGCCAACAGCGCGGCCAGGCCTCGTCGGGCGTTGAGGTCGTCAAAGCGCAAGCCCAGCACCACTCGGGTTCGGCCCACTGCTTCGTCGAGGCGGTCCGCCCGGCGAGACGCCGCGACGGCCTCGCGCGCGATGGCGGGCACCAGGCCCAACCGTGAGAAGGCCTCCTCAGCGGTGCGCAGCGCGGCCACTTTCTCTCCCAGCGCGTCGAGGGCGCGAATCCTCACCTCCCACGCGGGGCCGAAGCGGGGGAAGTCGTGCAAGAGCGCCTCGGCGCCCTTGAGGGCCAGCTCGGGGTGCTCCCGGCCGAGCTCGAGCTGGGCCAGCTTGAGCCTCACCCAAGGGTGGCGAGGGGCGAGGGCGAGCGCCTGGGCGAGGAGCGCCCGCTTGTCGTTGGCGTCGTCCGCCAGGCCCGCGGCGATGAGCGTGAGCTCGACGTCTTGGGGCTTCTGGAGCGCGGCTCGCTCGGCCTCCCGCTCGGGCCACTTCTCGGCGTCGGGTGAGGCCCGGGTGTAGGCCAGCACCGTGGCGTAGTCGGCCCTCAGCTCGGCGTTGGCCGGAGTGGCCTTGAGCTGACGCTCGAGCGTCTCGGCCAGGGTGGGGAGCATCGAAGGAGCCGGGCTCGCCCCCTTCTCGAGCGGCGGCACGGCCTCGGGCAGCGTGCTGGCCAGGGGACCCTTGGGGCCCCGAGCGCGGAAGTAGAAGCCGTAGGGGCCGCTGGCCTGGCACACCTTGAGGAGTACGCGGTTGAGGCCCTTGCGGAGCTTCACCTCCACGCGGCGCTGGTCCATGCGGGGCAGGTTGTAACGGTCGTCGCCCGCGACCTTGACGCCATTGACGAAGAGGCGGAAGCCTCCGCTCACGCCCAAGGAAAGCGTGGCACGCGTCTCGGCGTCGACCTCGAGGAACGACAGGGCGTACCCCACCGCGTCGGAGCTGGGCTTGAGCGACACCGAGAGGTCGACGTAGCCGTCGAAGGCGTGGGCCTCGGGCTTTCGCCAGCCGACCTCGCGGCCCGCGGCGGGGTACGTGGCCTTGAGCTCGAGGGCCGACTCGGGGCCCCAATCGGTGTCACAGCCCGACTTGCCCTCGTTGTCGAAGGAGCCGACGAGGTACCAGTCCTGTACGAAGCCGAGGTCATCGAGCGTCTCGCTCGCCTTCACGCTCCGGCCGCGGGCGCGCTCGACGTCGGCGAGAAAGAGCTGGGCCAAGGTCCGCACGAAGAGGTCCGTGCCCCGCCGAGAGAGGAGCTGGGTGAGCGGCTCGGCCAACAGGTTCAAGTCGTCGACCTCGTCGAGCAGCTCGCGCAAGCGAATGAGCGGAGCGGCGGCGCGGGGCTCGTGGCTCTTGGCCAGCGTCTCCTTGGCGAGGGCCTCGGCGCGCTCGGTCACCGGTGAATCGAGGCGTGCCGTGAGCAGGAGGGTCAGCGCGAGGGTGAGCATCGCGCCACCCTAACGAGGGCCGACCCTGGTGCCAATTCTTCGGCCCGCGCACCGCCCGGTGGGTTCGCCGGGCGCTCCGGTGGAGTAGGCTCGCTAGGCTCCTGTGACCGACGTGCTCAACGAGCTGGCCTTCTCGACCCGCCAACTGTTTCGGTGGTCGATGCCTGCGTGGAAGCGAGTCGTGCCCTGTGACTCCGTCCGCGCCGAGCTTGGGCCCGCGGCCGTGTCCCGGCTGCGAGCACTCGAAACCCAAACTGGTGGCTTCTCTCACTGGCGGTGTTCGAGGGCCGAGTGGCGCGAGAGCCTCTACGTCCTCGATGTGCTCGAGCGATGGCTGCCCACGTCGCTGCCCGAGGGCCGGGCGCTCGACGTCGGCTCGAAGAATGGCTGCGCGATTCCGGGGCTGGCCACCGCCTGCCGTCGCGGGTGGGACTTCGTCGAGCTCGACGCCCACCGCCGCTACGTGTGGGGCTCCACGCGCCGTGCCTACGGGGAACGGCTGGCGAAAGACTTCGCCGGTTGCCGCTTCATCGCCGGGAACGTGCTGGACCAGGCGGGCCCCTGGGCTGTGGTGACCTGGTTTCTGCCGTTTCTGACGCCAGTGCCTCTCGACGCCTGGGGGCTGCCTCGCCGGTTCTTGGAACCTGGGCGGCTCCTCCGCCATGTGGTGGAGCGAGTCGCACCTGGAGGGGTTCTGCTGGTCATCAATCAGGGCGAAGCCGAGGCCGAGCTGCAGGAAAAGCTGTTTCGCGAGCTCGGGTGTCGGGCTGAGCGGCTGGGGCCACTGACTTCGGTGCTGTCCCCGTTCGCCCGGCCGCGCTTCGGCTTTCGATGGTCGAACCTTGGGTGAGTCGTCAAGCGACTCCGTCCATGCGCAACTTCTGCGACCTCGACAGAATGCCAGGGAGTCGGGATTCTCTGCCAACCACTCAAGCCTCACTTATGCTTGGGCAAAAGTGACCGAGCCGTGAGTGGGGGGCGTTTGATGCACACGTCGCGATTCGTCATCGCGGTGAGAGTGGTGGGCTGGCGGTTGTGCGGTGCTCGCGCTCGGGAGGCGAGGTGAACCCCGCCGCCGTCGTCGACCTGATGAGCGCGTCGTGCTCGATGCTGCTGACGCTCATCTGGCTCTTCATCTCTCGGGCACCGGGCTGGGAGGACACCCGGCCGCTCTCGCTGGCCTCCGCCGCCGCGGCGCTCTATTCGGTGTTCGACTTCACGCAGATGATGCCCGTGTCGGACGAGGTGATTCGCTGGGCCGGACAGGCCAGCATCGCCGTGGCGGGTCTGTACTGCGGCGCCTGGCTCCTCTTCCTCGGAGCGCGAGATCGACGTCGCCTCAGCAGCGTCGAGCGGCTCATCGCTGGGTCCGGCGTGGTGCTGGCGGTGCTGGCGTTGCTGCCAGGCGTGCTGTTCACCGGTCGACTCTCCGTCTTCACCGTGGACTGGCTCGACGTCACCTACCGAATGCCCGAGCCCAATGGGCTGGGCTCCGCGACCCTTCTCTACTTCGTCGCGGTCATGGGGAGCATCACCACCCGGGCCTACCAGCGCTGGGGCGAGGGCTGGCGATGGCACGCTCCGATTTTGGGCGGGTTCCTGCTCTTGGCGCTGGGCCTCAACGACGCCCTGACGGTCTCCCGGGTCATCGACACACCGCTGATGCTCGACCTCGGCTTCCTGGTGGTGAATGTCACCTACGGCGTCACCGAGCTGAGCCGGCTGGTGGGCGACGCGCGGAGGCTCGAGCAGCTCTCCGCCCAGCTCGAGGGCGAGGTGCAGGCGAGGACCAGCGAGCTCACCACGATGCAGCAGGCCCTCGCCCGAGCCGAGAAGCTGGCTGCCATCGGCCGGCTGGCTGGAGGCGTCGCCCACGAGCTCAACAACCCCACCGCGGTGGTGCTGTCGAACCTCGGCTATGTGCGGGGCGCGCTGGTCGAGGGGGCTCCGATGCCGGAGGACGCGGCCGACGCGCTCGAGGACGCGAGCGCGGCCACCGAGCGCATCGCCCGCGTCGTGCGTGACCTGTCTGACGCTGGTCGAGTCGCCTTCCGCAGCCGGGAGCAGCCCGAGAAACCCTGCGAGATTGACGAGGTGCTCCGGAGGGCCTTCGAGAACGTGCGTCCCACGGCGGGCGCGCTGGTGCCCAAGCAGGTGGGGCTCACCGGCGCCACGGCGCACTTCGACGAGACGCTGCTCGAGCGGGTGTTGCAGAGCCTGCTCCACAACGCGGTGGCGGCCGTCGAGGGGCACCCCACTCCCGAGGTGACCGTCGAGGTAGGGCGCACCCCCAAGGACGTGCAGCTCATCGTGCGCGACAATGGGCCAGGAGTGACGTCGGACGCCGAGCCCAGGTTGTTCGAACCGTTCTTCACCACTCGAGCCCACGGCCAGGGAACAGGCCTCGGGCTCGCCGTGGCCAAGGGCCTGATGCACGCTCAGGGCGGAGACCTCCGGTTCCTCGGCAATTCACCCTCGGGCGCTCAGTTCATTCTCACGCTCCCCGCGTCGATGCGGGAAGGCGAGACCTGAGCTCCTCCACCGCGCGAGAAGACCACAGGCGAGCAGAACCCAGACGAGCGCCGAGGGCCCGCCAGCGGAGGAGCAGCCAGCGGGCGTCGGCGACGGGCTCGGGGAGTCTTCTCCGGTCGTCGCGCCGCTGTCCGGTGACGACTCGGACCCAGCATGCACCACCACCTCGGCGGTCGCGCTCAGCCCGCGCCCCTGAAAAGAGAGCTCGCCGGTGCCCGGTTGCGTCGCGGTGGCGTGGGCCGGGTTGAGGCTCGGCGACCCGAGTGAGAGGGGAGCGCCGGGCGACAGCGTCCACTCTCCGGGGAGACGACACATCTCGCCGTACTCCGGACGGAAGCCACGGGCCTCCACCTCGACGTCGTCGCCGACCATCAGCTCGAGCCGCCGCGGTGAGAGCCGAACCTCCGACGCGGTGGGGAAGCCCGCCCCATCGCTCATCTCGAGGAAGGGCCGCCACAGCGACTCGACTTGAAAGGGACCGACCTGCCCCGCGCCAGCGTTCGCCTGGAGGAAGGCGCCAGCGAGCCCGAGCGCGTCGGTCGGGTAGGTCGCGGGCTCGGAGGCGTGGGCCACCACCGCGCGCTCCACTGCTTCGCGGAGCTCGAGGGCGCGCTTGGCCAGGGGCGTCCCTGGAACCTCGTGAGCCAGGTTGGTCGCGAACTGGGCGACGTCACGCCGAGTCCACCCCGGTGAGCCGTACTGCGCGGTGGCCTGCACGGCACGCCGGACGGCGGAGCTGTCTTCGAGCAGCGAGGCCTCACAGACCAGCTCGCGCGTCGTCGCTGCCACCTCTTTCATCGCCGACGCATCGAGCGCCACCGCCGTCCATGGCTCGCCGCGGGAGGCGTTGCTGCACAGGTGCCCGGCGGTGACGCAGTAGTCCCAGGTGTTGGCGAACAGCTCGACCATCGTGCCGGCGAGCGCTCGGGCCGAGATGGCCGGGTTGTTGAGAAGCTCGCGCACCCACAGGTGCATGCGCCAGCGCATCGCCACCGGGGGGTTGGTGTAGTTCGCTGAGCCGACGAGGGTCTCGATGAACGGAGCGAGGAGGTAGGCCCAATCGGTGTTCGCGGTCTGGCACATTCCCAGGTTGAGCACCTCGAGCTGCTTCCCTCCGCGGCGCGCCGTGAAGTGCGCGAGGAGACCCGCGAGCTGGGGCACTGTCACCTGCCCGCCGCCCGCGTTGATGGAGGCCCCCGACTCGGAGGCGTGCCCCCGCATCGAAAGGAGGTAATGGTGGGCGGGGTAGTGGGCCTGAACGTACGAGAAGTACCGGTCGAGCGTCTCCTCCGAGACCCTGGAGCTCTCGGTCAGCCCCAGCTCGGCCAACGGGAGCAGCGCGCGGCCACAGCAAGCCCCGCCGGCGGGGCAGCATTCACCCGGCGCATGGGAGGGGTCCTCATCGGGGAGCACGCGGTACACGCTGGTCGCGGCGCCCGTGTCGTGGAGGACGAGGACCTGAACCTTCTCGCTCGAACCCACCGACAGGAAGCGCTGGAGACTGTCGACGTAAGCCCCCGAGAGGACGGTGATGACTGTCCAGTCAGCCCGCTGGGGGGGGTTCCCCTAGGCTCTGGCTCCCCAGAAGTGCGAGCCCGAGCACGAGTCTCATCCCGAGCTTCGGTGTGTTTCTGGCCGGCATGTTGGTGTCTTGGAGGGGAGCACCACCGGCCCAGTTCGGGTCAAACGGGGGGTGAAATGGAGCACGAGGCGAGACTCCGAGCCGAGTGGCGCCGGGTCCTCCCCTCTCCGAGCGAGCCGGAGAGGGGCCCTCGCCAAGGCGAAGCCCTTACTTCGCCGAGAGCGTCACGCCCGAGTAGGCCGTATAGCCGCGGAGCATGACGTAGTAGGTGCCGGCCGCCGGCGCAGTGTACGTGCACGTCTCGTTGGAGCCAGTCTTGTACGGCCGGCAGTCATACGTCGTCGTCGTCGGGTGGCTGCCAGCCCGCGTGTAGAGGTCCGCATCGCTGGTCGAGGAGGTCGACCCGGTGATGCTGATGGTCAGGGAGGCCGTCCCGGAAGGAACCACGACCTGCCAGAACTTCTGCGAGCCGCTCGTCCCCGAGATGGCCGTGACATTGCCACCGATGGTGAGCACCGGATCGCCTGCAGTGCCACCGCCAGTGCCGCCGCCGGTGCCGCCGCCACCACCAGCGCCGCCACCCGTGCCGCCACCACCGCCAGCGCCACCGCCGGTGCCGCCGCCACCGCCCGCGTTCTTGGTCGTGATGCAGCTGCTCGTCGCGTTGTCGAACTCCTGCTGCACGGTGTACGTGACGCCGTCGCTGCCCACGATGGTGCCCTGCGAGGCGTTGCAGATGTCACCGACCTCACCGTTGGTTTGGTCGTACCAGGCGAGCGGTGGGCCGTAGGTCGTGGCCAGACCGACCTCGGGGTCCGTCAGCGTCTCGATGAGCTCGTGCGAGGCGACCGAGGTGTAGTTGTTGAAGGTCGTGCTGGTGCCGCAGCCGGTGGCACAGCCCGAGCCCGCCTGCATGTCCGGGTGCACGCCGTAGTAGGTCTCGCCGAAGCCCGGGACGTTGGCGATGGTCCCGTGGTACGCGCAGAAGCCGCCAGCGGCGCAGGAGTTTGAAGTCCCCTGGCTGATGGTCTTCCCGGGCGGAAAGAAGACGGCGTAGTAGGTGTTGTTGTTGCCCGCCGCGTCCTTCGTGGGCGCCGGGAGCTTGCCAGCCGTGATTTGCGCGGCGAGCTCCGACTGAATGGCCGTGTCGCTGATGGTCGAGCCGTTGTTGGCCGACGACGGCGTGATGCTCACCGTCGAGACGAAGGTGCCACGACCGATGATTTGGTTCGTGCGCGTCGTCTGGCTCGAGAGGTTGGTGTTGTATTCAGAGAACCAATCCATGTACGAGCTGGTGACGAGGCCATTGAAGAACGTCGCCACGCTCGGCGTGCTGCTCCCGGCCACCTGCGGAAGGTAGCTGCCGCTGCCGTAGAGAACCTGCACGACCTGGATGTTCGCGACCACGCGCCCGCCGTAATACGTGAGGTGCGATCCGGCCGGAGCCGCCGCCACCATCAGCGCTCCTGGCGTCCGCATCGGGAGCTTGTGAACCTGCGTCCCCAACTGGAGCGCGGAGCTTACCTCATCGACCTTATCAGCCCCCTCCCCACTCGCCATGGCCGTCGGCTCCTGCAGGTTGCAACCCGTAAGCACAAGAATGCCGGAAACAAGAGATGAAACTGCGAAATTAATACCGACTCTCATCCGTTTAACTCCAATTGGTGGGAACTACGGGGGGTTCAGCGTTGCGGTGCGGGCCTGTGCAGCCGGCGCGCCACTCCCTGCCCACCAGTGGAGACGTAAAAAGAGTTTCCTTATTATTGACCTAGATCCACGCATTGGAGCGCGGTCGCGCTTTCAAGTTTGCGACCGGCGTGGGCGGCGGGCTCTCGTGTGGCCGCTTCGGCGCAGCCCGGGTCAGGAGCCGAATCACCACCCCAACCACCGACGCAAAGGCCGGGTCGAGCGCAGGTCCGCCGGCACGACCTCGGCCTCGCCGAGCGCCCCCAGCGCACGAGCCAGCTCCTCGCCGCTCTGGAACCGGTCCTCCGGCTCCTTCTCGAGACACCTGGCGACGATGTCCTGGAGGCGCGCCGGGACCTTCTCGCCCAGCGGTGTCTCGTCTGGCAGCCGCGGCGCAGTCGTGTGGGTCAGCTCGACCACTCGGCGGGCGAAGGTGTCGCCGTGGTACGGGCTCGCCCCGGTGAGCAGCTCGTACAGCACCAGCCCCACCGCGAAGAGGTCGGCTCGGAGATCCACCTCCATGCCCATGGCCTGCTCCGGCGCCATATACTCCGGCGTCCCCACCACGATGCCCGAACTCGTGCCGGGCGACCCCAGCCCGCCGATGGGCCTCAGCACCTTGGCGAGCCCGAAGTCGAGCACCTTCACCTGCTCCTCGTCGTCACCTCGGCGATGGAGGAAGACATTCTCGGGTTTGACGTCGCGGTGAATGACGCCCTCGAGGTGCGCCGCGTGCAGGGCCAGAGCCAACTGGCCGGCGATGCGCACCGCCCGGTCGACCTCCAAGGGCCCTCGGCTCAAGGTGTCGGCCAACGGCTCTCCGTCGAGCAGCTCCATCGCGCAGTACACCAGCGGGCCCCCCGGGTGGGCCACCTCTCCGAAGTCGTACACCTCCACCAGGTGCTCATCTCTCACGGCGTTGACGGCCTGGGCCTCGAGCACGAAGCGATGCCGCACCTCTGCGTTGGCGGCGTGCTCCCGCTTCAACACCTTCACCGCCACCGCGCTCCCCTGCTCCTCATGCCGAGCGAGGTACACCCGACCGATGGCGCCCTCCCCCACGACTCGCTCGAGGAGCCAGGGCCCCAGTCGATTGCCCGAGAGGTCCGGCTCCACCACCTCGACGGTGGTCGGCCCCGCGGCCGCGAGGCCCGACTCGAACAACACCAACATCGACCTGAGCACCTGCGCGAGCTCCGCGGCGCTCTCGGCCGCCAAGAGCCGCGCCCTCAGCCGGGAGTCCGCACCGCGACGCAACCCAGCCTTCAGCAGCAGCTCGACCAGTGACCGAATGTCTGCCTGGGGATCCCCTCCGTCGGGCACCGAGGCGTCGAGCGTGGCCGGCCGCGAAAGGAAGACGTCACTCGCGCGCACTGGCCCTATCACCAGCCCCGCGTCGTGGAGCGCCCCCATCGCCGAGGCGAGGGCGAGCCCCACCTCCAGAGCCTCCCTCAGCCCAAGCTCGGGAGATTCGCTCAATGTCGGGCCCCTCGGCTCGTCGAGCAACACGAAGGGCCGACCATCGGTCAACCGGCCCACTTGCCGAGCGCGACGGAGCGACGGATGGAGCACCTCCATCAGCCGACATCCGCGAGCCACGAAGCCATCGCGGTGGGTCTCGGTGGGGACCTTCAACACCCGCACCCCCACCCGCACGACCTCGGAGCGCTCGTCGCCGCCGAGTGCCTCGACCACATCGAAGGGGAGAAACGACACGACAGCTCCTCGGGGAAGCGACCCGACTCACAAGGCCCGACAGGAGAGTGGCCGGTGCCGGCCCGAAGCGATCACTCACCCTTCTGCGAGAAGACACGAGACAACACCTGGGCGGTGAAATTCACGAGCGGAATCACCCGTTGGTAATTCATTCGGGTGGGACCGATGACGCCCACGCTCCCCAGCACCGACTCCCGCGCCCCATAGGGGCTGGCGATGAGGGCCACTTCCCCTTGCGAAGAGAACTCGCTCTCGGCGCCGATGAAAATCTGCATCTCCCGCGCCCGCTGCACGCGGTCCAGCAACGCCAAGAGCCGGTGCTTCTCGTCGAGCGCACTGAACAGCGCCCGCATGCGATGCACGTCGTGGGCGAACTCCCGCTGGTCGAGGAAGGTGCCAGTGCCCTCGATGACCACCCGCTCGCTCGAGGACACGTCGGTGGCCGCCGCGCCGAGCTGCAGCGCCCGCGCCGCCAACACGTCATACTGGGACCGCTCGCTCTCGAGCTCCTGGAGAATGCGGCTGCGCACGTCTTCGATGGTCATGCTCTGCTTGAAGAAGTCGTTCAGGTAGCCGGCGGCCTGGCTCAGCTCATCGGTGCTCAGCGGCCGCTCCAGCACCAACAGCTTGTTCTGCACCTGACCCGAGCTGCCCAGCAGCACCGCCAGCAGTCGATCTCCCTGGAGCCGAATGAACTCGATGCGGGTGATGAGCACCGCGCTGGGCCGGGGAATCAGCACCACCGCCGCGTGGTGCGACAGGCTGTGCAGCAGCTTCCCCGCGTCCTGGAGGCGATCCTCCACTGACGCCCCGGCGAGGCCTTGCTCGATGAAGGCCCGCTCCCGCTGCGAGGGCTCCTGGAGCTGCACCAGCGAGTCCACGAAGAAGCGGTAGCCCTGGTCCGTCGGCACCCGACCTGCCGAGGTGTGGGGCTTTTCGAGATACCCGAGCGCCTCCAGATCGGCGAGCACGTTGCGCATGGTGGCCGGAGAGACCTCGAAATCTCCTCGACGGGTCAGCTGATTGGAGCCCACCGGCTCCCCCGACTCGATGAACTCCTGGACGACGGCCCTGAGGACATCTTTCGCTCGTTCGTCCAGGTCCGCGGCAGCCACGATTCGATTGTGGTGGCGCGGCCCACTCGATTCAAGCGGGTTGCCCCAGAGAGGGAGGATCGATGCGGAGGGCTTTGCGGCGGCCCGAGGCCGTGGTTAGCTTTCGTTCATGGACGTCACGAGCCTGTTGCCCGTGCTTGTTGTGGTCGTCACCGCGTTGCTCGGCGCGAAGCTGGGTCAACGGCAGCCTGTTCCGGCTCCGGTCCCGATACGCAAGCGCTCGGGTCGCTGAAGCAGCTAGGTGACTGGTGTTAATCGGCCCT
>PMBV01000150.1 GCA_003153055.1 Myxococcales bacterium | reverse complement strand
GTGAACGTCACCGTCATCTCCGACGCTCGTTGCCCCGAGTGCAACTCCGCGCGCCTGGTGGGCATGTTGAAGGCGCAGATCGGCAACCCGGTGGTGACCGAGCTCGACTACACCACCCCCGACGGGCGCAAGGCCTTCGACGCCCTGCCCGACGCCGAGAACCTGATGTTGCCCATCGTGCTCCTCGACGACACCCTGAAGGCCGACACCTCGGCGATGGGCGCTCTGGGGCGCTACTTGAAGCCGCTGGGGACCATGCAGACGCTGGCCATCGGCGCGTCGTTCCAGCCCGCGTGCGCCAACGAGGGCGGCTGTGCGCTCGCCGCCTGCAAGGAGAGCATGGCCTGCCGCCCGGAGAAGCCCAACACCCTCGACGTCTTCGTGATGTCGCAGTGCCCCTACGGTGTCCAGGCCCTCAACGCGATGGAGGAGGTGCTGAAGAACTTCAAGGGCACGCCCCTGGCCTTCAACGTCAACTACATCGCCAACGGGACCGCGAAGACCGGCTTCCAGTCGCTGCACGGCCCGGCCGAGGTCGACGAGGACATCAGGGAGCTCTGCGCCATCAAGAAGTACGGGAAGAGCGCCCAGTACATGGACTACGTCCTGTGCCGGAACAAGGAGATCCGCTCGACCGCCTGGGAGAAGTGCGCGGTCAACGGCATCGACGCCAAGGCCATCAAGGCCTGCGCCGAGGGCGAGGAGGGGAAGAAGCTGCTCGAGACGAGCCTCTCCCTGGCGAACTCGCTGCACATCGGAGCGAGCCCCACGTGGCTCNNGAAGAACCTCTGCGCGCACAACCCGACCCTGAAGGGCTGCGACAAGACTCTCTCGACCGCGACCAACGGCACTCCGCAGGGCGGCTGCGCCCAGCCGTAGCGAGTTGTCGGGGTCGTACTCGTCTCGAAACGGGCGTGGCCGGTTGTGCACGCCTCGAGCGTCTTGGCGTCACCAGTGCGAGGCGAGCAGCACATGACCATTCCGTGGGAGGCCCACGGCGGTCGCCTCGAGGCGACGTACCAGCGCTATTTCCCGATCATCCGCGACAAGTGTCGTCGCATGCTGTCGACGCACGAGGACGCCCAGGACGTCGCCCAGGAGACCTTCATTCGTCTCTGGAAGGCGCGCCTCGGCGGCGCCGACCCGGCTGCCGTGACTGCGTGGGTCTTTCGAACCAGCACCCGGCTCGCGATCGATCACCTCCGCCGTCGGCGCCGTGAGAACGGGGGGCCGCGGCCCCAGGACGACGACCGTGAACCAGAGAGCGTCGCCAGCGATCTCGAGACTTCCCTGGCCGCGCGCCAGGAGCTCGAGCGGATCGCCAGGGCCGTGCCCCGTCGCGAGCTCGAGATGGCGATCCTGAGTCGCGTCGACGGCCTGGTGCAGACGGAGATCGCCGAGGTCCTCGAGACCTCCGAGCGAACGGTCAGACGCGTCCTCGGTCGCTTCGATGCACGCTTGGCCGCGCTGCGCACGACACCGGAGGTGAGCCATGGTTGAGACGACGAGCTGCCCTTCCCACCTGGAGCTCGCGCGCATCGCCGCGGGCGTGAGCGGCTCGCCCTTCGCGGGCCACGTGGAGTCCTGCCAGCGCTGCTCGTCCGGCCTCGCTCGGCTCCAGCAACCGGTCGCCGTTCCCGACTGGGCACGAGGGCTGGCGGAGAAGGGCCAGCCTGGCTGGGTGTTCCAATGGCGCTGGCTCGTCGCGGCCACGGCTGGGGTGCTGGCGGTGCTGGTCGTCATCTCGCTTCCACCCCGACCGCCGACCGAGCCCTCAATCACCGCCAAGGGAGCGCCGAGCGTGGCTGTCTACGTCAAGCGCGGCGACTCGGTGATGCTCTGGGACGGACAACGGCGCATGCTTCCGGGCGACCGGCTCCGACTGAAGGTCTTTCCCGAGGGCTTCGGTCAGGTCGCTGCGGTCGCCATCGTCGACGGCGCCTTCAAGGTCCTCTACCGGGGCGCTGTCCCGCCCGGCGTGGAGTCGTTCCTCCCCGCGAGCTGGAAGGTGGACGTGACCCCGGCACCCAACCACCTCGGCGTCGTCTTCAGCCTCACGCCGCTGGGTGACGGTGAGCTCGAAGCAGCGTTGCGCGACGAGCGCAGATCCGATGTGGTGTGGACGACCTCCTTCGTCTTGTCGCCCTCGAGCCCAACAGAGTCCCCCTGATGGGCCCTCTGGCTCGACGGTGCGCGCTGTTCCCAGTGCTCGCTGGAGTCCTGGCCTCGAGCGCTCGAAGCGGCGCCGCGGGTCTGCCCGAGCAGCCTCGCCGGGTGGCGGTGATCGTCGGGGCCAACATGGCCGCCGCGGGTCGTTCGCCGCTGCGCTACTCGCACGACGACGCGCGGAGCGTGGCCGAGGTGCTGACCGAGGTAGGCGGCTTCGAGAAGTCCGACACGACCGTGCTGCTCGATCCACAGCCCGAGGAAGTGCTCGCAGCGCTCGATCGCCAGCTCGGGGCGCTCTCCGGCCTGCCCCAGGGCTCGCTGTTGCTCTTCTACTACTCCGGCCACGCCGACAGCAGCGCGCTGTACCCTGCCGGCAAGGCCCTCTCGATCGTCGAGCTGCGGGCCCGTCTCGAGAGCTCCGCGGCGACCGTGCGCGTGGGCATCCTCGACGCGTGCCGAGGAGGTGGGTGGACGAGGGCCAAGGGGCTGGAGCCCGACGCCCCGTTCGAGGTCGAGCCACCGGTAGGGTTGACGAGCGAGGGCTCGGTGATGGTGGCGTCGAGCTCGGGGCTCGAGAGCGCGCATGAGTCGGCGTCTCTTCATGGCTCGTTCTTCACGCATCACCTCTTGGCCGGCCTGCGAGGGGCCGCGGACCAAAGCGGCGACGGCGAGGTCACGGTGGCCGAGGCCTTCGCTTACGCCAAGGAGCTGACCATTCGGGACTCGATGCTCCAGGCGGGCACGGCCCAGCACCCGAGCTTCGACATGAAGCTCCGCGGCCGGAGCGAGCTGACGCTCACCCGCGCCGCCTCGAGCGGGACGCGGGTCGAGCTCGTGCAGACCAAGGGGCCGTTGCAGGTCATTCAGCTCAGCAGCGGGCTCGTCGTCGCCGAGGTCTCGCCGGGCAAGCGGACCATCGCGGTGGCCGTCAGGCCGGGCCGCTACCTGGTGCGCCGCAGGCTGAGCGATGGCACCTTCGCGAGGGAGGTCTCCGTGGAGGCGAACCACCCGAGCGTGGTCTCGGAGGAGACGCTGGAGCTGGTCGGCTCGCCGCTGCTCGCGGCCAAGGGCGCGGACGACATCCCCTACTCGACGGCCAGCACGGTGCGGGGAGGGTACTTCGAGCTCGGCGCCCAGGTCGGGACGGTCCGTGGCCTCGACCGCGGCGCGTCCCTGGGCATCCGCGACGTCTCAGTGGGGCTGAGCCTCGTCTACGGGCTCACCGATCGTCTTGAATGGGAGGTCCCGTTCCCCGCGTTGGCCTACCGCTTCGGGAACCGCGGTGGCTTGGAAGTCATCACCGGCTTCGCCTTCTACCCGGGCATGACGTGGTGCGGCGACGCAGCAGGGGGACCCAGCTGCGCCAAGGCCGTGTACACGGCGGGAGTCGGGACCGCCGTGCGATGGTGGCAGAGCGACCGCCTGGCCATCAACGCCCACTTCGTGCTCGGGCACCTCGGTGACTTCGCCGGCAAGATGCCCTTCGCGCTGGGGGGCAACTTCACCGTGGGCTTCTCCGTCACCGCCTACGATCTGTTGACCGTCAACCTCGGCGTGGGGCTCGGCGTGGACGCCATCGAGGCGCAGGCGTTCGAGCATGGAGGGCTGGCGCTGATACTCGGCTCGGTTCAGCGCTCGGGGCTCCGCGGACTGCCGCTGGTGCAGATCCACGTCTTGCCCAAGCTCGCCATCAACGCAGACATCGAGCTCGTGGAGAACCTGAAGACCGGAGTCCTGGTCACCGCCGTCCTCGGCGGTCTGAGCTGGACGTTCTGAGCAGCACGGAGTCTCTCTTTCTTGCTCAATAGAATGATGGTCATCCTCTTCCACGTTCGAGCCGAACAGCACCATTTCGTGACGCGCGCGCCGACCGTTGGACCCCAGCT
>PMBV01000273.1 GCA_003153055.1 Myxococcales bacterium | reverse complement strand
GATGTTCTGGTCGAGCAGCACCGCCACGTAGGGGTCCTCCGGCGCGTCGTACTTGCACGGGCTCATCGCGGCCCAGCCTTGCGGGCTCGTGACCGGCGTGCCACCCAGCTGGATGATGCGGTTCGACAGCAGCATCGCGTGGTTGAGCTCCTCGGTCGAGTGGAGCGTCAGCTCGGCGGCCACGGCGTCCTTCATCGGGCCCTTGATGACCTTCGCCCCGAGCCAGTACTGGTAGTACGCGAGCCACTCGCTCGCGTAGGCCTGGTTGAGCAGCTTGAGGAGCTGCCCCACGTCCATTCCGATGATCTCACGACCGCGTGTGCCCATCGTTGCCTCCCGTTCAATGGCTCACTGCGAGGGGACGAAGAAACGCAGTGGTGTCTAACCAGGAGCCGCGCTCAGCGCCTTGCCAAAAGACTACTCCGTGGCCGCCGGCAGCTCCCACTCGAACGTGGTGCCCTCACACCCCGTCGTGAAGCGCAGGGTGCCGCCCATGCTCTCGATGAGATCCCGACAGATGTAGAGCCCCAGGCCCGTGCCCTTCCCCGGATCCTTGGTGGTGAAGAAGGCGTCGAACATGCGCCGCTGGACCTCGACCGGAATGCCCGTGCCATGATCGCGCACCGAGAAGCACACCTTGTGCTCGGCTGCCCAGGCGCGGAGCTCGAGCCGGCGAGCCTTTCGCTCCCGATCGCCCATCGCGTCGAGGCCGTTCTGGAGCAGGTTCAACACCACCTGCCCGATGGCCGACGGCGAGCCCACCACCTCTGGGAGCAATGAGCCGACCTCGATCTCGATCTCGCACTCCGACTTCTTGGCGCCGCGGAAGATCGTCACGGCCTCGCCGACCGCCCGGCCCGCATCGAAGCGAATCTTCTCCTGCGTCTTCCTCGCGGTGCCCTTCAAGGCCTGGACGATGGCCTCGATGCGAGCCACGCCCTCGAGCGACTCGGCGACGATCTCGTTGACCTCCGGCACGTCGGCCTTGCCGTCTCCGTCGAGCTCGGCCTTCAGCGTGTGCAGGTTGCTCTTCAGGAAGGCGAGCGGGTTGTTGATCTCGTGGGCGACCCCCGCCACGAGCTGCCCGATGGTGGCCAGCCGGTCTCGCTGCGCCGCCACTTCCCGGGCGCGGGCCGCCTCGGCCTCGAGCGTCACCAGATCCTGCAGCGCGCCGATGGCGTCGGCCAGCGCCTGGACCACCCGCAGCGACCCTTCGGTGAACGCCTCGGCCACCGCCGAGACATACAAGACGCCGCTCGAGCCACGCCGCCCGATCGGCAACAAGAGCGCAGAGGTCCCCACCGCCGCCGACAGCGGCAGCCGTGCCGCGACCTCGGCCGCATCGCACACATGGACCGGCTGGGAGCGCTCCACCGACACGGCCAACAGCGAGCGCCCCGCGTCATTGGCGATGAGCTCGAGGAGCCCCGCCTCGCCGGCCACCACTCCCGCCGAGGCCATGCACGCGAAGTGCGCCCCCTGCCGATCGAGCTCGAAGAAGGCGAGCTCGAAGCCGCACAGCGAGGCGTGCACCGTCGAGAGCGCCCGCTGAACCGCGTCACGCCGCGACTCGCTCGAGGCGATCGCCTTGAGCACCTCGCGCAGGACCACCGCCTCGTTCTTGGCCTTCTCGAGCCTCTGGCGATCGAGGACCACCAAGAACACGTGGGGGACCCGATCAGGAGACACCGAGATCGACAGGCGCTCGGATCTCGACAGCTCACAAGAGGCCTGCACGCACACGAGGCTCTCCACGCAGCTCGAGTGCAGGCGCGCGATGGTCTCCTCGAGGCGCGGCCCCGAGGAGCTCGTCAAGAAGGCCTCGGCCGGGGCATTCCAGTCGATGGCCCCACCATTCCGGTCGAGCCACATCATCCCCACCGGAAGTGAGTCGATCAGCGTCCGGAACCCCTTATCCGTGTCCACCGAACGGGGAGCCGGTAGTGCGATCAGCATTCCCACATGGCGTGCGGCGTGCAAACACCTGGCCCGCGTATAGCTGGCGAAGGAGGCGTTGGCATGCGCCTGCGAGAACACGGTGTTGTGGGCAGCCTGCCGACCGCGCCCGCCTTGGCGCTGAGCTCACCGGGTGGGTGAACTGCTGGGAACAGGTGTCGCATCAACCCCTCCTCACAACCGTTTGATTCAACGGTCTCCAGGAGCTGCATCACGTCGCTGGGGGGCCCCGCCGACTCCTGGTCAACCCCGTGGCGCGTCACTTCAATGACTCGGAATCGCTGGTTTTCTGGCGGTGGCAAGCGGGTTGCTGAGCACGTTCATACATAACGACGCCACTCTTCCAGTCGCACCCAAGAGAGCCCATGAACCTCGCCACCACCACCGCAGTCGAGCCGCTCACCTCACCGTCGCTGGTTCATGCGCCTGACTCGCCGCTGGTGGAGCTGCTCAAGGCGGTCGCGCGCATCGCTCCGACGGACTCGACGGTCCTCCTGACGGGCGAGACGGGAACGGGGAAAGAGGTCTTCGCGCGATACGTCCACGACCACAGCCTGAGGGCACGGCGGAACTTCGTCCCGGTGAACTGCGGCGCCATCCCCGAGTCGCTTCTGGAAAGCGAGCTCTTCGGGCACGTCCGCGGGGCCTTCACCGGGGCGATCGCCTCGCGAAAGGGCCGGGTTGCCATGGCCGAAGGCGGCACTCTCTTCCTCGACGAGATCGGCGATCTGCCGCTCGCGCTCCAGGTGAAGATTCTCCGCCTGTTGCAGGAGCGCACCTACGAGCCAGTGGGGAGCGCAGAGAGCGTCACCGCCAACTTCCGCCTCATCGCCGCTACCAACCGGACCCTCGCGACCGAGGTCGAGGCGGCCCGCTTCCGACGGGATCTCTACTACCGACTGATGGTGTGCCCTCTGGAGCTGCCCCCCCTGCGCGCCCGCAGGGGTGACATCTTGAGGCTCTTCAATCACTTCTGGACCCTGCGCGGTGAGACTCGCCCCCTCGAGCCCGCGGCGATCCGCGCCCTCGAGCTGCACGCCTGGCCGGGAAACGTGCGCGAGCTGGAGAACCTGGTGGAGCGCGTCTCGGTGTGCACCGAGGGCTCGGTCATCAGGCTCTCCGATCTCCCGACCCACGTCCGCCAGGCGGCGGCGCTCTCGTCGAACGAGCTCACAGGCCCCTCGCTCTCGCTCGTCCCGCCGCCACCGCCGTCCCCCATGGCACCGATGGTGGCGGCCGCCTCGGCGGTGCCGCCCATGCCCCTGCCGCTCGATCTCCCCCAGGGCTTCGAACCCTTGCCAAGCCAAGGTCCCGAGCTCCAGCGCCCGGTGCCGACCCCCACGGAGCTCGGCCGCGCCGCCCAGAATCCCCTGTTCCCCATCGATCTGCCCTCGCTCCTCAGGAGCCTCGAAGAGGCGTACATCAGCGCCGCGCTCGCGCAGGCCGGGGGCAACCGGAAGGCCGCCGCCGACCTCCTCGGCCTGCAGAGAACGACCCTGGTGGAGAAGCTCCGCCGTAGACAGCGCGACTCGCAGGCTGCGTGAGAGTGAGGGGGCCTCGATGTTCACCTGTGGCCTCATCGTTCTTGCCCTCGGCGCCGCGCCCACCGGCTTCACCTCCGCGGTCGAGCGCGTCCCCTTGGTTCGCACCAGCGCCAAGCCGCCCACGCTCGTGCTCGAGCCCCTGGCGAACCGGATCGTGCTGGGCAACGTCAAACCCAAAGGCACCCTGGCCGGCACGCTGTGCCCCCAGGTGGAGTCGCGAGCCGAAGAGACGACCCTGCGCTGCACCAGCAGGCGGCTGTGGGCGGAGCTGTCGGAGGACGACCACGGGCTCTTCCTCGACCTGCGACTCCTCAGGGGAGTGCCGTGGGTGGGAGAGCTGGCGATTCCGCTCAGGGCGTGGCCCATTCGCGCCTACGGGATTCCCGACGAATGCCCCGGCCGCCTCGACGCCACCCGTGGCCAATGCGCGCTCGCGCGGGGCGACGTGGAGGAAGCAGAGCGCTACTTCAAGAAGGCCCGGTCGAGCCCGGATGCCAACTTCGCCTACCTCAGGCTGGCCGAGCTCGCGGTGCAGCGAGGCGCGCCGGAGGAGGCCCTGCACCTCTTCGCCTTCGTTCCTCCATCGGGACCGATCGGCCGCGCCGCCAGAGCGCGCCTGTGCGATCTGACCGGCGCGTGCCTGGGCGAAAAGGAATCGGCCGCCGCCGGAGACACACTGGGCCTCGACGAGCCACTCAAGGGCGAGCTCGCCCTCATCTTCTGGCGGCGGGAGCTCTTCATGGGGCGCGAGGCCACGGTGATGGCCCCCTTCGTGCGCGCACTCCAGGAGAACCCCGCGCTGTGCCGAGACACCGTGCCGCTGTGCCAGCTCA
The DNA here is from genome assembly GCA_003153055.1 of Myxococcales bacterium. The sequence goes on along the minus strand of PMBV01000273.1, from coordinate 7,509 downwards.
TGCTGATCGCCGGCCTCGCCTGCTCGGACGAGAACGCGCGCGCGGCCGCGCTCTCCGGGTGGCTCATTCAGTCGGTGCGCCGCGGCCCATACGAGCTCGCGCTCACGCGGGCCGCCTCTCGCGCGGCCGGCGAGCTCGGCGCGCCCAGCTTCGCCGCGGCCGTCCTGGCCTCGAGCTCGGCGCTCGTCCCCACCAATGAGCTCAACACCCACCTCCTGCGCGCGGTCGAGCTGTACCTCGAGGCCCGTGACCCGGTGCGAGCCGGGGCCATCTTCGACTACGCCGAGAACCGCCTCGGCGTCGGCGCGACCTCGAAGGGCGGCTGGGGCGTGGTGCGCGCCCAGCTGAAGGGCAAGAGGGCCGAGGCCAAGCTCACGCCGGCCCTTCCCGCCCCCGTCGTCTCCGTCGACGCGCTCGAGACCAACGTCGGGCTCGCCACCGAGCTGGCCCGGGCCGCCGCCGCGCGCAGCCGGGCACAGGAGCCTGCTCCCCATGAGTGACATCATCGCGTTCAGTCCGGCGATGCGAGAGGTGCTCAGCGCCGCGCTCGACGTCGCGCCCACTCCCACCACCGTGTTGATCACCGGCGAGAGCGGCACCGGCAAGGAGGTCATCGCCCGCTTCATCCACTCGATGTCGCGCAGCGCCCTGCCCTTCACGTTGGTGCCCAGCGTCACCTTCGAAGGTGACGCGGTCGCCGCGGCTCTTCAAGGCGGGGGCACGGTCGTGCTCGACGAGCTGTCGGCCTTGACCCTCGAGGTCCAAGCCAAGCTGCTCGCGCTGCTCGAGGCCCCACATTCCGCGCGCGTCATCGCCACGTCCAATCGCGCGCCATCCACCCTCGTGGAGCGTGGCTCGCTCAGGTCTGATCTCTTCTACCGCATCGACGTGTACCCCTTGCACGTCCCCGCGCTCCGCGAGCGCCGCGAAGACATCGCCCCGCTGGCCGACAGGCTGCTGACGCGCATCGCCACCGGGTTGAGCCGGACCCCCTTCCGTCTCACCGGAGCGGCCCTGGCCGCGCTCGAGGCCTTCGACTGGCCGGGCAATGTGCGCGAGCTCGCGAACGTGCTGGAGCGCTCGGCGATCCGCGCCAAGGGGCCCGTGCTCGACGTCGCGGATCTCCCCATCGAGCCCAGGCGCAACTCCCCGTCTCCCTTCCCCTCCCACCTCCCGCTCGACCTCGAATACCTCGAGCGCCTGGCCATCGGCGAGGCCCTGAGGCGCACGGGTGGGAATCGCACACACGCGGCGCGTCTGCTGCACATCGGCGTGCGGACGCTGCGTCAAAAACTCAACGGCCCGTCACGTGCAAGCGTCATGGATGAGGCGCCTGTTCGCCTGGGAGACGAGCCATGAAGCTCTTCGACACGACGCTCAAGAAACTTGAGTCCTCACTCGACGCGAGGCTCGAGCGGCACACCGTGCTGTCGGGAAACCTGGCCAACGTCGACACCCCGGGGTACCTGCCGCGCGAGCTGGACTTCGAGGGCGCAATGGCCGCGGCCCAGGAGCCTTCGTCGGGAGCGGCGCTGACGGCGCCTTCGGCGGCGCCGGTGGAGGGGCACATTCCTGTGGAGTCGAGCGGCCCGGTGGCGACGAGCCCGGGGGCCTTCGTCAGGGTGGCCGAGGGGCTCAAGGGGGGCCTCGACGGCAACGGCGTCGACCTCGACAAGACGATGGTCGAGCTGTCGCGTAACGCATTGCTGTACGGCGCGACGGCCAAGGCCACGAGCAAGAAGCTCGCGATCCTGAGGTACGTCGCCACCGATGGCATGGGCTAACCGAAGGAGATCTCCATGGCTGACTTTCTCACGGCACTCACCATCAGCGGCTCGGGGCTCTCGGCCCAGCGCACCCGCGTCACCGTGGCCGCTTCCAACCTCGCCAACGCCGAGTCGACCCGTGGGCCCGACGGTCAGCCCTACCGGCGGAGAGATCCGGTGCTGGCCGCCAAGAGCTTCGATGGCGAGCTCAACCACGCCTCGAGCCAACCGGGCGACGCCGCGGCCGCGGCCGGCGTCGAGGTCACCGCGATCGTCGAGGACCCAACCGAGGGGCGGAAGGTCTACCTCCCCGGCCACCCTGACGCGGATCCGAACGGCTTCGTCACCTTCCCCAACGTGAACCCGGTCAACGAGACCGTCAACCTGATGACCGCGTCGCGCGGCTACGAGGCGAACGCGACGGCGGTCGACACGCTGAAGACGATGGCCACGCGCGCCCTGGACATCGCGAGGTAACCCACGATGAGACCCGTCACCGTCAACACCGTCGAACGTCCAGCCGCGACACCGTCGTCGCGACTCGAGGAGCCCAGGGCGGCCGCCCCCGGCGCCTTCGCCGAGGCGCTCCAGAGCGCGGTGGGGAAGGTCGACGCCCTGCAGGTCGCCTCCGACACCGAGGCCTCGAAGCTGGCAGGCGGAGAGGGGAACCTCCACGAGACCATGCTCGCCCTCGAGAAGGCTGACGTGGCGATGAAGGTGGCCATGAAGGTGCGAAACAAGTTCGTCGACGCCTACAACGAAGTCATGAGGATGTCGGTCTAGCGTCATGGAGAGCCTCCTCAAGCAGCTCAAGGAGCTGCCCGCCCGGTTCCAGGCCCTGCCCGCGGGGCTGCGCGCCGCGCTCCTTGCCGGAGTGGCGCTGGCGGCGGCGCTGGCCGTCGCCGTCGGGGTCATGACTCGAGGTGGTGACTTCCAGTACGCCTTCACCAACCTCTCACAAGAGGACTCGACGGAGGCGTCGGGGCTGCTCAAGAATGCTGGCATCCCCTTTCGGCTCGAGGCGGGCGGCTCAGCCCTCGCCGTTCCGGCCGACAAGGTGTACGACGCCCGCATCACGCTGGCCACCGCGGGCCTGCCCCGCGCCAGTGGCGTCGGCTTCGAGCTGTTCGACCGCGGCGATCTCGGGGTCAGCGAGTTCACCCAGAAGGTCAACCTGAGGCGGGCCATCGAGGGCGAGCTCGCCCGCACCATCGGCAACTTCTCCGGGGTCCGGAGCGCCCGAGTGAGCGTGTCGCTCGGCGAGCACGGCCTGTACCGCGAAGAAGACAAGAAGCCGGCCGCCTCGGTGGTGGCGATGCTCCAGCCCGGGAGGACCCTGGGAGAGCGGGAGCTCGCCGGCATTCGCCACCTGGTCTCGTCGGCGGTGCCGGGAATGTCGGCCGAAGGCGTGACGGTGCTGGACGGCCACGGCACGGTGCTCTCGGCGGACTCGGCGTGGGACTCACCCGAGGCGTCGTACCAGCGAAAGCTCGAGCGCGAGTTCGAGCAGCGCATCGTCAGCCTGCTCGAGCCGGTGGTGGGACAGGGGGCGGTGATCGCCAAGGTGACGGCCGCGGTGGATCACTCCACCGTCAATCAGAACAGCGAAGTGTACGATCCCGACCAGGTGGCGCTGCGCAGCGAACGCAAGGTGACGCAGAATGCCAACAACCAGTCGAACCAGCCCGCTGGCGTGGCGGGCGCCCAGGCCAACCTCCCGCTCGCCCCCCAGCCGCCGCAGGCCGCTCCCACCACTCAGGGGAGCTCGGCCAACAACGACGAGGTCAGGAACTTCGAGATCTCCCACACCACGACCCAGACGGTGGCTCGACTGCCGCGGCTCCAGAAGCTGTCGGTGGCCGTGGTGATCGACGGCGCCCAGGGAAAGGCTCGCCCGGCAGAAGAGATGGCTCGATTGAGCGAGCTCGCCCGCAAGGCGGTGGGCCTCGACGAAGCTCGCGGCGATCAGTTCGAGATGAGGAGTGAGGTCTTCGGCCACTCGCCCGAGGTGCCCGAGGTGAAGCCCGCCGAGAAGACCCCGATCTGGATCTCCATCGCCATCGGCGCCGGCGTCCTCGCCGCGCTGGGGGTCGCCGTGGCGCTCGGCCGAAAAGGGAAGCGGCCGCAGGAGCTCGTGCTCCAGCCAGGCGCCACCGTCGCGACCCTCGAGGCGAGGGCCAACGGCACCGTCGAGGGCTTGGCCGCGGGCGCACCCCCGATGCTCGTGGCGCCCAAGCCGCCCCCCATGGTCGATCCGATCGCCGACATTCGCGAGCGCGCCCGAGCGATGGTACGCGCCGACCCCAGCCGCGCCGTCGTGCTGGTCCGCGCCTGGCTGAGCCAGGATCTCGAGAAGGGAGTCGAGCATGGCTGAAGCTGACAAGACGGCGACCGCGGCTCAGGAGATCCCCTGGATCGACAAGCCGGGCCCGGGTGCCAAGCGCGCGGCGGCGCTGCTCCTCGGCCTGGGCCAGGAGCTGGCAACGGAGATCTTCAAGGAGATGACCGAGCTCGAGGTGCGGCAGATCGCGCTCGGCGCGCGCGAGCTGAAGCGGGCGAGCAAGGAGGCCATCCCCGATGCGCTGGCCAAGTTCTGCGACTCGATGCAAGAGGCCGGGGTCGACGCGCTGGGCGGTGACGCCATGCTGCGGAAGCTCGCCTCAGACGTCCTCGGGCCCGACGCCGTCCGCCGCACCTTCGACGCCACGCCGCCCAGCCACCAACCAGAGGAGCTGCTCGGGGCGGTGGCGACGGCCGACGCCGAGTCGCTCGCCATGGTGCTGGGCCGGGAGCAGCCCCAGACGATCGCGCTGGTGCTGAGCTCGCTGACCGCTGAGCGAGCGGCGCAGGTGATGGATCGCCTCCCGCTGGCCATGCGCCCTCAGGTCGTCAAGCGCATGGCGGTCGTCGAGGCCGTCGCGCCCGAAGTGCTCCGCGAGGTGCGCCAGGCGTTGACCACCGAGCTCGGCTCGCTGGTAGCCGAGGGGATGCGAAAGGTCGACGGCCGCATCGCCGCGCTCGAGATCCTCCGGCGCAGCCCGGCGGCGCAGCAGACCGAGATCCTCTCGGCCATCGAGAAGGACGAGCCTGCCCTCGCCCAGGATCTCCGCTCGAAGCTGTTCACCTTCGAGGATCTGGTGCGGCTCGGCGATCGCGACCTGCAGAACCTGATGAAGGATCTCGACATGAAGCAGGTGACCGTGGCCTTGAAGGGCGGCTCACCAGAGGTGAAGGAGAAGTTCCTCAAGAACATGTCGAGCCGGGCCGCCGAGCTGCTCGAAGACGATCTGACCGCGATGGGCCCGGTCAAGCTGTCGGAGGTCGAGGCGGCCCAGAGCGAGATCGCCAAGGTGGCCATCGAGGCCGCCGAGAAGGGTCGCATCACGATCGTCCGAGCGACGGACAAGATGGTCTAGGAGGCCCGTGGCCGTCATGAAGCGACCCACATTCCTCGAAGGTGTCGCCCCCTCGAGCAGCGCTCCACGGAGGGCTCACGAGATGCCGCCGGGGATGCTCAAGCCGGTGGCGTGGGCCGCCGCCCCCGACGAGTGCGCCGCGCCCTTGCCGATGCAGACCCTCTCGGCGCCGTCGGCGCTCCGAGCGCCGGTGTTCGTCGCCCCGGCCCCCTCCGACGTCCCGGCCCAGGGCTTCGAGCCGCTGTCCTCGGCGAGCCCGCCCGGCCCGGCGCCGCTCCCTGCTCCCTTGCCACCGCCGCCGCCCGAGCCGAGCAGTCAGGCCCAGGTCCGCCTCGAGGCGGCCATCGTCACCCTCAAGCTCCAGGGCGAGCGGCTGGCCGAGCAGGCGCGCTCCGACGCCCTCGAGGTGGGCCTCCTGGTCGCCAGGAGGATCCTCGAGCGGGAGGTGAGCACCAACCTCGAGGCCCTCTTCTCGCTCATCAAGTCGGCCATTCGGCGGGTCGGCGAGGCGCGGACGACGGTGGTGCGGCTCTGCCCCCGAGACTACGAGCGGCTCAAGGGGGCGGCCGAAGCGTCGTTCACCCTCGGCCAGGTCGAGCTGAAGGCCGACGAGACGTTGGAGTCCGGTGACGTCATGGTGGACACCGATCACCACACCATCGATGGCCGGCTGAAGACACGGCTCGAGGAGATCGGTCGCGCTCTCGACGGCGAGGAGCGCTGAGGTGGGCGGCCTCGATCTCGATCGGGTCCGGCGATCGCTCGGGTCGGCTGAGCCCGTGGTGATCCAGGGGCGCATCGTCCGAGCCAGCGGTCTCATCATCGAGGCGTCGTTGCCCCGGGTCGCGCTCGGTACTGCGTGCGAGATCCGCGCCGAGGGGGAACGGATCGTTCAGGCCGAGGTGGTCGGCTTCAGCGGGCCGACCGCGCTCTTGATGCCCCTGGGAGACATGGCCGGCATCTGCGAGGGGTGCCCGGTGGTGCCTCGAGCATCGGCCGGAGAGCTGCCGGTGGGCGATTCGTTGCTCGGGCGTATCGTCGACGCCCGCATGGCGCCGATCGACGGTGGGCCGCCGCTCACGCTGAGGGATCGGGTCCGCCTCTCGTCCCCGCCACCGCCGGCGATGACCCGCCGGCGCATCTCGAGGCCCCTGGTGCTGGGCATCCGCGCGCTCGACGGGTGTCTCACGCTTGGAGAAGGACAGCGCATCGGCGTCATGGCCGGCCCAGGAGTAGGCAAGAGCGTCCTGTTGGGGATGGTGGCGCGCCACGCCATCGCCGACATCATCGTCGTCGGCCTCATCGGCGAGCGCGGTCGCGAGGTGCGCGAGTTCGTCGAGCGTGACCTCGGCCCCGAGGGGCTCAAGCGCTCCGTCATCGTCGTGGCGACCGGTGACGAGTCACCTCTGGTGCGAGTGCGAGCGGGCATGGCCGCGACCGCGGTGGCCGAGCACTACCGCGCCAGGGGCTCGAAGGTGATGCTCCTCATCGACTCCCTGTCTCGCATCGCCATGGCGCAGCGAGAGATCGGCTTGGCCGCGGGAGAGCCTCCCACCTCGAAGGGCTACCCTCCCTCGGTCTTCGCCGCCCTCCCCCGCCTGGTCGAGCGGGCGGGCAACGACTCGGGCCCAGGGAGCATCACCGCCCTCTACACCGTCCTCGCCGAGGGTGATGATCTCACCGACCCGGTGACCGACGCGGCGCGCGCCTGTCTCGACGGCCACGTGGTCCTCTCGAGGAAGCTGGGGAACTCGGGCCACTTCCCGGCGGTCGACGTTTTGGCGTCGGTGAGCCGGTGCATGCCAGACGTCACCACGCCGGCCCACCGAGAGCTCGCCACCACCATCCGCGAGCTGCTCGCCGCCTACCGCGACTCCGCCGATCTCATCGAGGTCGGCGCCTACCAGAGCGGCACGAACCCCAAGGTCGACCGCGCCCAGGCCTGCATGAGTCAGCTGAACGCCGTGCTGCGACAGGCACCGGCCGAGCACTCCTCGCTCGAGGAGACCGTGGCCAAGATGCAGCTGGCCATCACCGCTCCCCCGAGCCCGTCACGCCGCAGCGGCGCCTGACTCGAGGTCGGCATTTCTTGCCGATGGGTCAACCCCAGAAGCGAGGTGGAGCCCTGGCGCCTGACACCGTCAGCCCCGTGACGGCGCAAAACGAAAGGCGCTGATCTCCCTGGATCGAGCCCCGGTGCTGGTGACCGGCCCCGAAGATGCAGTCCTTTGCTTCGTCGCCCTTCCATCTTGGGGAACTCGAGTGTTCACCTTCATCGCGCTGATCGTACTGGCTGCCGGGCCGACCGAGCCCATCGCCCCCAAGGC
>PMBV01000524.1 GCA_003153055.1 Myxococcales bacterium | reverse complement strand
CACCTCGACGTGCTCGGGCACTATCGAGACGACCGACCCGCCAATGGCGCGGAGCTCCGCCACCATGACTGGTTGACCAGCGGCTCGGCTTTCGGTCACGCAGACTTCGAGGCGCTGATGGCCGCCGTCGCGACGGGAATGCTAAGGGCCTCCTGACGCACCGACGCTGGCCGTCGCTAGGGCAACTTCGGCGCCCTCTTGAACGTCGACTCGCCAGTGAGCGACTCGAGGAACGCCTTGATGTTGGCGACCTCCTGGGGAGACAGCTCAACGAGGCTCAGCTTGGGGTCTGAGACGGGCTTCAGCCCACCGCCGACCATCAGCATGATGGCCTCATCGAGCGTCGCGGCGCGTCCATCGTGGAAGTACGGCGCGGTGAGGGCCACGTTCCGCAGGGACGGGGTCTTGAACTTATTCGCGTCGGCGTCGACCTTGGTGGCGTCCTTGCGGCCCGGGTCCTCGCCGATGCCCGCCGAATGGAAGTCCGAGTCACTCAGGAAAGGGGGCACGTGACACTCGGTGCACGCGGACTTCCGGAACGTCTCCCAGCCGTCTTGGGCTTGCTGCGAGAGGGCCTTCTTGTCGCCAGCCATGAACCTGTCCCAGCGTGAGTTTCCGCTCCTCAGCGCGCGCAAGAACGCCGCCAGCGCCTTGGGGACGTCCTCCGTGGTCGCCCCGAGGTCGCCGCCGAAGGCCCNNTCGGCCCCGAGCTGCCCCTTCCACGCGGCGTCGCTGCACGCCTCGAGCGTCGGCATGCGGCCGTCCCAGTAGAAGGTCGAGTAGTACCCGAGGTTGAGCATCGACGGCGCGTTCCGGGTGTTCATCTTCCCGCCGACCTTCGGGTCGAGCGCCTGGCCCGAGCTGTAGGCCTTGTCGATGTGGTGGCAACCTTCGCACGCCATCGAGTCGTCCTTCGACAATCGCTTGTCGAAGAAGAGACGATACCCGAGGTCGACCTTCTCGGCCGTGGTGGGGTTGTCGTCGGGAGCCTTCAGCTCGCCGAGGCCAGCGGGAGTCCTTGGGACGGCCGGCGCAGGTGGGAGCCGAACCTTGTTCGCCTTCGGGGCGCTCTGGGCGAAGGAGAGTGACGCCGTCACGAGCCACAGCAGGCACAAGCGGTGCATCGGGGCCTCCGGGGTTGAGGGACGCGCGAACTTAACCGCGAGGTCCCAGGTTCGCTCATGGGAAGAAGCCCACGAGCCTCACCCGCTGACGGGCGAGCGTGCGCCTGCCTCGACATGAAGCGTCCGCACCGGAAAGGGTACGACGATCCCGTGGTCCGCGTAGGCGCGCTTCAAGGCCTTGATGAACTCGTGCTTGAGGAGCCCCGAGTCAGTGAGCTCCTTGGCCCGTAAGCCGACCGAGAGGTCGATGCTCGACTCGCCAAACGCGAGGAAGCGCACCGATGGCTCGAAGTCGGGCACCGCCCCGGGCACGGTCTTCAGGACGGCGCGCGCCACGTCCAGCGTCACCCGCTCGACGACGTCGAGATCGCTCGCGTAGTCGACCCCCACCTGGACCCCGACCGCCACTTCCTTGGCCTGGAGGTGGTAGTTCGTCACCACGCTCTTGGCGAGCCGGCTGTTGGGGATGATGACGGAGTTGTTCAACAGCGTCCTCACCCGGGTCGCGTGCCACTGAATGTCCTCGACGTGGCCCTCCTCGCCCGACTCGAGCTTGATGAGGTCGCCGACGCGGATGCTCCTCGCCAGGGTGATCTGCATTCCCGCGAAGAGGTTGGACAGCGTCTCTTGCAGCCCGAGGCCCACCGCGAGGCCCCCGATGCCGACGGTGGTGAGCACCGGGGCGATGGAGATGCCCAGCGTGCTGAGCAGCACGAGGACGCCGATGGCGAAGACGGAGATCCTCGCCGCCTGACGGACGACCCCCGTCGCTGGGGCGACCCCGGCGCCACGCGGCGCGATGCCCAGCTCGAGGAGCCGGCTCGCGAGACCCGCCCCCCAGAACGTCAGCGAGAGGATGAGCACCGAGACGAGCGCCTTCTCGAGCGTCGGGACGACGTCAGCCGGGGGCGGCACGATGCGCGAGGCCACCGAGAGGCCCCCCAGGAGAAACCAGAGCGGCAGCGGCCGCTTGAGCGACGCGACGAAGGCGTCGTCACCCGCCCACGCCGTCTTCTCGGCGAGGCGCCCCAGGCGGGCGAGGATGAACCCGCGGGTCAGGAGGCCGAGAAGCAGTGAGAGGACCACGACGACCGCCGCCGCGACCTCGGGGACATGCGCTGTGAGGAGGTTCGTCATCTTCGGGTCAGCCGGCAAAGCTCAGAGCTCCAGATCGATCTCGGCTACCTGGGGGCCGTTGTCGAGGATGTAGTAGATGCGCACCCGCGTCTCGGGCTTGAGCGCGACGATGTCGCGCGGCTCCTTGTCCACCCCCAGCACCAGCGTGTCGGGGCTCAACTGGTAGGTCACGGGTCCAGCGACGGTCTTGACGACCAACGTCGAGTGAGCCGCCGGCTTCACCGAGACAACCGACCCCCAGTCGCACTTCATTCCCTGGGTGACTGCCACTCGCTGCGGAGAGGGAAACTGCGCCATCGACACCAGAAGCAGGGCGAGGAAGGGAGCCATGGCGGTGCGATAACGCCCTGGCGGGCGCCGCGCGCGACGGCCACGCGATCGTCTCAGTTGACCAATCTCGAAGGATGCACCAGCCTCGGACCCGCCGGTGTCTGCGACCGAAGAGGGATTCTTGGCGGCTCCACCTGATGACAGCGCTCGATCGGCCTCGGTGAGCCAGCTTCGCCTCTCGGAGGAGGAACGCACGCCCCCCCCGTCGCCTTTCTGGCCGTGGGTGGCGGTCGCGCTGGCGGCGTTCGTCACGGCCCTCTGCACGATGCTCGGCGTGCGTGACAGCGCTTCGGCTCGGGCGGCCACCCCTCCCTTGCCGGCAGCCCGTCCCTTGCCGGCAGCCGCTCCACCTCCGTCCGCGAGCCCGCCCACCACACAGCCCAGCCCGGCCCGAAGCGCCCCCATCTTGGCCGGCGGGAGGGTCGAGGCCGGGCGGCGCGCCGAGCTGTCCCCTGGGCGGGGGGGCGTGGTCGCGGCCATCCGCGTGGAGCGAGGGGTTCGCGTTCCCGCGGGCACGGTGCTGGCCGAGCTCGACAACGAGATCGAGCGCGCCGGCGTCGAGGTGCGGCGCGCCGCGGTCGAAGCGTTGAACGCCCACTTGAGCGAGCTGCGCGAGGGCGCCCGGCCGGAAGACGTGGAGACCGCCCGGGGCGAGGTCGCCGCCGCCGACGCCGTGTGGCGCGAGGCCCGCGCGCGCGCCGAGCGCGATCATGAGCTCTCTCAGAAGGGGGCGCTCAGCGCGTCTCAGCTCCTCGAGAGCTCGACCTCCGAGGAGTCGGCCCGCGCCCGCCTCTCCCAGGCCCGCTCGCGCCTGTCGCTCATCGAGAAGGGCACCCGCCGGACCTCGCTCGTCGCGGCCCAGGCCGAGGTCGCCCGAGCGAGGGCCGAGCTCGCCCAGGCCGAGGCCGCCCTGCGCGCCACACGTCTCCTCGCCCCGAGCGACGGCAGCGTCCTCGAGGTGCGCCTGAACCCCGGCGAGACCTTCGCCCCGGGCATGGGCCCCGCGCTGCTCGTCTTCGGCGACCTGGAGCACCTCGTCGTCAAGGCCGACCTCCCCGAAGCGCAGGCCACGCTGGTGAAGGTGGGCGACCGCGCGCTGGCCACCATCGAGGCCCTGGCGCCTCGAACCTTCGAGGCCAAGGTCGAGGAGCTCTCGCTCGAGGCCGACCGGCAGAAGGGCACGGTCGAGGTCACCGCCGTGCTCTTGGAGAAGGACCCTCGCATCCGCGCGCGTATGAGCGCTCGGCTCGCCATCACCACTCAGGAGAATCGATGACTGCCCTCGCCAAGGCCCAGGGCCTGCTCAAGCGCTACCGCAAGGGCTCGGAGGAGATTCGCCCGGTCAACGGCCTCGACGTGGAGATCGAAGAGGGCGAGCTCGTCGCCATTCGCGGCCCTTCGGGCTCGGGGAAGAGCACGCTCCTCAACCTGCTCGGCGGGCTCGATCGCCCCGACGCCGGCAGCCTGACGGTCGCCGGCGCCGACCTGGGCAAGCTGACCGAGGCCGAGCTGTGCCGCTTCCGCAACCTGAGCATCGGCTTCGTCTTTCAGGTGTTCCACCTGATCCCGGTCCTCTCGGCGCTCGAGAACGTCGAGCTGCCCCTGCGACTGATGAGCTTGTCGGCCAAGCGCCGCCGGGAGCAAGCGCGGCTGGCGCTCGAGCTGGTGGGCCTCGCCGATCGCATGACGCACCGGCCCGACGAGCTCTCGGGAGGCCAGCAGCAGCGGGTGGCCATCGCCCGCGCCATCGCCACCGATCCGAAGCTGCTCCTCGCCGATGAGCCCACCGGCGACCTCGACGAGCGCTCGGGCGAGGAGATCATGGAGCTCTTCTTGGCCTTGAACGCCCAGCACAAGAAGACCGTGGTGATGGTGACGCACGACTCCGGCAAGGCGGCGCGCGCCACCCGGCAGCTCTTCTTCCACGAAGGAAAGCTCGTCTCCAAGGATCCGCGCGCTGGAGTGGCCGCGTGAGGACGCTCCCGCTCATCCTCCGGAACCTCTTCCGCAACCGGCGTCGATCGCTGCTCACGCTCCTCGGCGTGGCGGTGGCGATCTTCGTCTACGCCGCGCTGCAGGCAGCGGTGGACGGCATCCTCTTCCCGGTCCGCCAGGCCGCGCGCGAGAGCGTCTTGACGGTGCGCGAGAAGGGGCGCGCGACAGTGCTCGCCAGCCGACTGCCCGCGGCCCTCGAGCCGACCATCGGCACGCTCCCCGGCGTCGAGCTCGCCACCGGCATCTTCACGGATCTCACCGTCGTCGGAGAGCAGCGGGTGCACATCTTCGTCCACGGCGTCGACGCCGAGCCCTACCGCCAGCTCAAGCGGCTCAACGTGCCGGAGGCCGACTGGCAGAAGTTCAAGGGGGAGCGACAGGCGGCGCTGGTGGGGCAGTACCTCGCTGCGCAGATGGGCTGGACCCAAGGGCAGACGGTCGAGCTCAAGGAGTTCGCCACCTCGTTCACCATCGCCGCGCTCTTGCCGGTGCAGAAGAGCGACCTCGATCGGCACCTCTTGCTTCATCGCAGCTATCTGCAGGGCACCCGTGGAGGCGAGGGTCGGGTGACGTCCTTCTTGGTGCGGCCGGCGACTGGCGCTCGGGAAGCGGACGTGGCGCGCGCCATCGACGAGCGCTTCGCCTTGACCCAGACACCCAGCGAGACCGCCTCGGAGGCGGC
>PMBV01000029.1 GCA_003153055.1 Myxococcales bacterium | reverse complement strand
CCCTGCCAGGGGAAGGGGGCCCGCTCTCAGGGCCGCGGGGCCCCGGACGACCGCACTGCCGAACCCTCCGTCCTGGGTGGTTGAACGCTGGAGTGACGTGGCGGCTCGTCCGGGCCTCCACCACCCCACTCGTTCCCTCTGACTCGAGAGCTTCAGGGCTCAGGCAATGCCCTCAGTCTTGGGCCCTCTGCCGGTCAAGGACACTGGTGGGCCCCCTTTTCCGTCTCCGTCTCGAGCGATCGCCCAACGGCAACCAGTTCGGGTATGGCTCGTGGGTTGTCACGATCAGGGCAACGGAGGTGTCGAAACTTGGCCCCGAATCGCCCGAGGCATGGGGCGCTGGCAGGAGGTCCGTGGCTCCGGGCGAGCATCACGAGCCCCTCGGCCCGTAGGTGGAGTGTGCATGGCTCGTGGCTCTCACATGTGCTCACCGCGCTCCGAGGCCGAGGGGCTGACCAGACCGCCTCGGTGGTGAGCACTGGCCCCGCCATCGCATCTCGAGGCATGCTCGCCACGTCGAGGGCCCCAACGCCGAAAACCTCCTCCGCCACGAGACCAAGAGGCCACTCCAACTGGTCGAGCGGTTTCTGGTAGGGGACCAAACGTGGGCGCCCGTGTTTCCTGTTCCCTATTCCCTACTTCTTTAGAGCGAAGTTCGTTTCTGCCGGTGCCCTTGACCGGCAGAGGGTCCAAGACCGAGGGCATTGCCTGAGCCCTGAAGCTCCCGAGTCAGGGTGAACGAGGGCGGTCGTGGAGGCCCGGACGAACCGCCACGCCCAGCCAGCGTTCAACCACCGAGCTCGAAGCCGTTCGGCAGTGCGGTCGTCCAGGGCCCCGCGGCCCTGAGAGCGGGCCCCCTTCTCCTCGAGGAGAAGGGCGGGGGAAAGAGGTGAAGAAGCCGCCCAGAGGACGAGCGTGGGCAGTGCAGACTGAGGTGACGCAAGCGCGCCTTGTCGCCCGCGCCTTGTCGCCCCTACCCCACCTTCGGCAAATGCTTCAGCGACTCGGCGACCGCCTCCGCGGGGTACGAGTAATCCTCGAGCTGCCCAGCGAAATACCGATCGTACGACGCCATGTCGAAGTGCCCATGCCCAGTCAGGTTGAACAAGATGGTCTTCGGCTCACCTGAGGCCTTGCACGCGAGCGCCTCATCGACCGCCGCCCGAATGGCGTGACACGCCTCCGGCGCCGGAATGATGCCCTCGGCCCGGGCGAACTGCACGCCGGCCTCGAACGTGGACACCTGCGGCACCGCCATCGCCTCAAGCAACCCCTCGTGCACCAGTTGCGACACCAGCGGCGAGTCACCGTGGTACCGCAGCCCTCCGGCATGAATGCCCGGTGGCATGAAGTCATGGCCCAACGTGAACATTCGCATGATGGGCGTGTAGCCCGACGCGTCTCCGTAGTCGTACGCGTACGCCCCCTTGGTGAGCGTAGGGCACGAGGTCGGCTCCACCGCCACCAGGCGCAGCTTCTCGGCCCGCTTGTCGCCCGCCGCCTTGTCCGCCAAGAACGGGAAAGCAATACCCCCGAAGCTCGAGCCACCACCGCACGGCCCGAAGACGACGTCGGGGTACAGACCAATCTTCTCGAACTGCTTCTTCGCCTCGAGCCCGATGANNGCCTCCGAGATGGCGATGCCCAGGCTGCCCTCGCTGTTGGGGTCCTTGGCCAAGATGTCTCGGCCGGCCTTGGTCAGAGTCGTCGGGCTGGCGAACACCTCGGCGCCCCAGGTCTGCATCATCGAGCGGCGGAACGGCTTCTGCTGGTAGCTCACCTTCACCATGAAGACCTTCACCGGCAAACCAAACATCTGCCCAGCAAAGGAAATCGCCGAGCCCCACTGCCCGGCCCCCGTCTCGGTCGTCAGCCGCTTGGTGCCTGCCTGCTTGTTGAAGTACGCCTGAGGCACCGCCGAGTTGGGCTTGTGCGAGCCCGCCGGCGACCCACCTTCGTACTTGTAGAAGAGCTTCGCCGGAGTCCCCAGGGCCGCCTCGAGCCTCGTCGCCCGGATGAGGGGCGAGGGCCGCCAGAGGGCGTAGATCTGCCGCACCTCCTCGGGAATGGGAATCCACCGCTGGGCCGACATCTCTTGCTCGAGCAACGGCATGGGGAAGATGGCCGCCATCTTCTCGAGCGGCACCGGCTGCCCGTCGGGCCCCAACGAGGGCGCGGGCGGCGTCTTCATGTCCGCCACCACGTTGTACCAGTGAGTCGGAATCTCGCTCGGGTCGAGCTGTACGCGATACGGAGTCATCAGGTTACCTTCCAGTCATCTTCGAAAATTGACCGACTGTCATCGACGCGCGGACCCTACTTTCGCAACAGGAGACCTTCAAAGAAGAAGGCCACCACCGCCGTGAGGAGGAGCCAGGTCCACGCCGGAGTCCTCCGGTCGCTCCCTGACTCGCCTCCCGCCTTCACTACGTCCTCACCGAACCAGCCCGTCAAGGCCTCGGGCTCATGGTGAGAAAGGTCACTCGCGGCGGGGTCGAGGGTGGCCACGAATGACAGGGGCTCCAGGGTCTGACCCTTGGCGTCCACCACGAGGTAGCGGCCCGGCTCGGGCAGCGGCCCTCCCGACACCAGCGCCGTCTGGGGCACGGCCGTCAGGGGGACCTCCGCGCCCGAAGGGGCCCGGGCCGAGGTGGCCGAGCGGTCCAGCGTCACCAGGTCGCCCACCCGAGCGTGGACCTCTTCGCGCTCGTCCAACGTCCCGCTGAGCCAGGCGGCGATGCGCTGGGCCAGGGGCAAGAACGCGGTGCGTATGGGCAGGTCGCTCCAGTCGCGGTTCACCGTCGAGCCGTACACCAGCACCCGGCCCTTGCCCCGCCTCGCCGTGACGAACACCGGGGCGCCGTCGTCCATGGTGCCCAACACCTCGGAGGCCGACCCCGGAGCATCACCCTCGAAGAGGCCGTAGCGGTAGAACCGAGTGCTGAGCAAGCCCTCCCGGGCGCGACCGGTGAACGGTGAAAAGATGGGGTGGCTCAGGGCAACCTGCTGGAGCCTGGCGGCGCGCGTCGCCGCGTCGGGCTGCGAAGGCTCGACGGCCGTCTTCACCACCCTGAGCCGCCGCGGCAGGAGCCCCGTCTCGTTCCACCCCTCGGGGTCCACGCGATCTCCCAGGCTGATGAACAGCCCACCGCCAGCCTCGACAAACTCGGAGAGCGCCCTGACTTGGTCCGCTGGCGGCGCCTCGACGTTGAGGAGGAACACCTCGTCGTAGGCCGACAACGTCTCCCGGCGGGCCGCCTCGGCATCACGCACCACCGAGCGCACGGGGCTCCCTGGCGCCGAGAGCGCCGCGTCGACGAAGAAGGCCTCGTCCTTGTGCTTCTGGATGCTGGGCGCGCCGTTCACCACCAGCGCCGTGAGCTGTCGCGGCACCGCCAGCACCAGCGACCGCTCGTCGTCCTCGGTGAGCGCGTCCGGCGACAGCGCCCCCGTCACCAGCACGGTGCCTCCCTGACTGAAGCGGTGGGCGAGCGTCTTCTGCGCCGTGCCCTGGGGCGCCAGGTCGACGAAGCCCTTGGCGACCACCTCACCGTTCACCAGGAGCTTGAGCTCGACATCGCGGCCCGCCTCGTTCGAGAAGTTGCGGATGGTGAAGGTGAACTGCCAGGCCCGTGGCCCCAGTTGAGGCGCCGGCTCGGCCCGGGCGTCGATGATGGCGCGGTTGGCGAGCGGGTGGCCACGGGTGACGTCGCGGAGCACGACCTGGGGCTTCAACTTCTCGCCCTTGGGCCCGACCGACACGGGGGGCTCGGCGTCGAGGCGGAGCGCGCCCAAGGTGAAGGCGCTCACCACTACCAGGCGGCGATCCGGCAACGGCGACTCGTCGAGCACGTGGGCGGCGAGCTCCAGGCATCGGTTGAGGTCGCCCACGCCGTAGCCGGGGCGCACGTCGTCGACCGCCGAGACGAGCCGGGCTCGGTCGAACACCAGCGGAGTGACAGCCGCGGGGCTGGCCGTGCACGGCACCAGAGTGGCCGGCTCCTCGGGCGAGAGCTCGCGAATGGCCGACCTCGCCTCCTCCTTGGCCTCCTCGAAGAGCGACCGGCCTCCCCGCCAGCGCATCGCGAGCGAGGTGTCGATGACCACGGCCGTGGCCGCGAGGCCCTTGGACACCGTCGCCGTCGAGGCGCGGGAGAACTCCGGCCGGGCCAGGGCGAACGGCACCGCCAAGAGAATGAGCGTCCTCAGCGCGTAGAGGAGCAGCCGCTTCAGCCTGAGCCGCGAGGCGGTGCGCCGCTGGCTCTTGAGGACGAAGGAGAGCGCGGCGAAGGGCACGTGCCGCGGGCGTCGGCGGTCGAACAGGTGCACCAGCAGAGGAATCAGCGCCGCCGACATGCCCAGCAGCATCAAGGGGTGGGCGAAGGTCACGGCCGGCCCCCTCGCGAGCCGAGGAACCGCAGCAGCACGCCGTCGAGCGGCTCGTCGGTGCTGACCCTCAGGTAGTCACAGTCGGCGTTGGTGCAGACGGTTCGGCTGTCCTCGAGGAACCGGCCGAACTCCTCGAGGTAGGACTCGCGGATCTCCCGCGGGTTCACCTCGACGCGCTGGTCGTCTTCGAGCGAGAGGAACAGCGTGGGGTCGTCGTAGGGGAAGGTGAGCTCGGCTGGGTCCACCAGGTGGAAGATGGCGACGTCGTGCTTGCGGGCACGCAGGGCGACCAGGCGCTTCAGGGCGTCGGCCCGCTCGTCGAAGAAGTCTGAGAAGACGCAGACCAGCGACCGCCGCGGGAGGTTCTCGGCGAGGCGATCAGCGACCGAGGCGAGGTCCGTCTGACCGTGGGCGGTCGCGACCTCGAGCTCGTCGAGCAGCACCTGGAGGTGCGTGGCCGTCGCGCGGGCCGGCACCTCCTTGTGTCGGCCAGCGGCCACCAGCGCGATGCCGGCGCCGTCTTGCTGGCGGAGCAACAGGTGCGAGAGCGTGGCAGCCAGCACCTTGGCCACGTCGAGCTTGGACAGCCCCGTGGTGCCGAAGCCCATCGAGCCCGAGGTGTCCACCACCATCGTCGCCCGGAGGTTGGTCTCGTGCTCGTAGCGCTTGACGTAGTAGCGATCGAACTTCCCGTAGGCCTTCCAGTCGAGGTGCTTGAGCTCGTCGCCGGGGGCGTATTCCTTGTGCTCGGCGAACTCGACGCTCTGGCCCTGGTGGGGAGACTTGTGGAGCCCGGAGAGCACGCCCTCGACGATGGCGCGGGCGCGTACTTTGACTCCGGTGAGATGAGAGAGTGTCTGGGCGTCGAGGAGCGGCATGTGGGTCGAACGGGCTGCACCATAGCAATGGGCGGGCGGCCGTGGGCGACCAAGGGCGAAGCAGACCGCTCCAACGCCCGGGGACCGTCAGGGCCGACGGGTCGAGGGCTGCGCAGGCACCGCGCGACGGCGTGCGAGTGAGAGCCAGGCGAGCGCTGGGGTCGGCCGGTTGGAGGTGAAGGACACCTGCCTCAGCTCCACCAGCTCGAGCGCCGGCTCGATGGCCATGGCGACATCTCTCGCTGACCGGCGCGGAGGCCCCTCGAGCCGCTCGACGCCCTCAGTGCTCCCGATGAGGCTGAGCCAGAGCCCCTCAGGGGCGAGCAGCGCCGCGATCCGCTCGGCGAAGCGCGCGCGATCCGCGGCCTCGTCGAAGACGTGGAAGCAGCCTCGGTCGAAGGCGAAGTCGAACGGCGCCCTGGGGACATCGTCGAGGAGGAAGTCGAGGCGGTGGAACTCGCATGCCTTGGAGTCTTTGGCCTTTGCCTTTGCCCGCTCGACGGCGAGCCCCGAGAGGTCGACGCCCACCACCTGGAAGCCACGCCCGGCGAGCCAGAGGGCGTTGGTCCCCGTGCCGCACCCGACCTCGAGCGCTCGGCCCGCCTGAGCTCTACCCGCCTCGATGAAGCCGGCGAGGTGCTCGTCAGTCTCTCCCACGTCCCACGGGGCTTCCCCCGAGGCGTACCGCTGGTCCCAGTCCGATTGTCCCATGGCGTCTCCTCGACTCCGGCAAGACCCCAGGGCGTCTGGGGCGTTCAGTCTTCGCGACGAGGCTCTTTGGGTATCGCCTCGAGATCGAACGGCGTGCGTTGGTACACGCAGTGGTTCAGCCAATTGGCGTAGAGGAGGAACGCGTGCGAGCGCCAGGTCACCATCGGAGGCCTGCCCGGGTCGTCGTGGGGGAAGTAGTTCCTCGGAATGCCGATGGGCAGGCCCTTGGCTACGTCTCGCTCGTACTCCGTCTTGAGCGTGTCGCGATCGTACTCGGGGTGACCGGTGACGTAGAGCTGCCGACCATCGAGGCTCGAGGCGAGGTAGACGCCGGCCTCTTCCGACTCCGCCAGCAACTGAAGCCCTGGTGCCCGCCTCACGTCGGCCACCCGCACGTCGGTGTGCCGCGAGTGCGGAGCCGGGAACACCTCGTCGAAGCCGGCCAAGATGTTCGAGTGGGGCTCCAAGACGCGATGAGGGAAGACGCCGAACATCTTCTGCTTCAGCGTGTGTTTGGGCACGCCGTAATGACGGTACAAGCCCGCCTGGGCACCCCAGCAGACGTGCAGCGTGCTGAACACGTTCTCTCGGCTCCAGTCCATCACCTGGCAGAGCTCCGGCCAGTAGTCGACCTCTTCGAAGGGGAGCAGCTCGACCGGGGCGCCAGTGATGACGAGGCCGTCGAACTTCTCGCCGCGCACCTTGTCGAAGGTCGAATAGAAGGCCTCCAGGTGCTCAGGGGGCGTGTTCCTCGACTCGTGCGAGTCCATGTGGAGCAACGTCACGCGTACCTGAATGGGCGTGTTGCCGAGCAGCCGGAGCAGCTGGGTCTCGGTCGCCACCTTGGTGGGCATGAGGTTGAGAATGGCGATCCGTAGCGGGCGGATGTCCTGTTGGGTCGCGCGTACTTCCGACATCACGAAGACGTTCTCGGACTCGAGCGTCTTCCGCGCAGGGAGGGCATGGGGGATGTTGACGGGCAAACGGCGTCTCCAGAAGCCCCAATACTATCCGGTTCCTCCCCGATTGGCTGCGGCATCGACGCCGGCAGCTCAGCGACGGGGGTGGGCGTCGAGGAAGCCGGTGATGGCATCCGCGAAGCCGTCGCTCCACTCGGGTGAGTGAACGACCCCGTCCATTCTCCACAGCTCGACGTCGATGCCCGGTGGACAGCCGCTGACCGCCATGACGGCCGTCTCGTTGCCATCGAGCGTGGTGAGGTCGAGCGTCTCGCCCGTCTCGGCCAGCGCGCCGGTGCACCCGTCGGCGCGGCCCCACAGCCCCATGGTCGCTCCGGCCCCCAGGGCCCCCGAGAACGTGATGGCCTCATCGTCAGTGCCGTGCACCGTCGCGACTGGCACCGGCCGCGACGGAGCGCACTCGGCCACCTGCCCGGCGATCGCCACCAGAGCGCTCACCTGGTCCGCGTGGTCGCAGGTGAAGCGATGGGCCATGTGCGCTCCCTGGGAGTAGCCGACGACGAAGACGCGCGTTGCGTCGATGGGGGCCGTGGCGAGCGTGTCCGCGACGACGGCGCTGAGATACGCCGAGTCCCACGGCGGCGCCGCTGGCAGGTCTGGGTGCCACGCTGGGCCGGCCGTGCTCCGGATGCCTTGCGGAGTGATGATGTAATAGCGACGCCGTATCTCCGTCGACCCGAGGCCCAGGTAGGCTTGCGTCAGTTGACCCGTCGAGCCAAAGCCGTGGAGCACCACCAGCAGTGGCCAGCCTCCGGCACCGCCATCGGGCAACCCAGCATCGGCGTTGGGCGGCACCAGCAGGCGGTACGGCGGCCGGTTCGCCAACAACTCGGAGGCGCTGGGCTGAGGTCCTGCGAACAAATCAGGCGGTTGCCAACACGCTGCGCTCCAGCACGTGAGAAGAACTGCCAAGCGTCGCATCGGGTCCGTATTGACGAGTATCATCCCAACCGTTGTAAGTCACAAGGTGACCATGCGGGTTCTGACCAGGACGCTCCTCATTCCCATCCTCCTCTCGCTGGGCGCACGGGCTCAGGACGCGGGCACCAGCCCGCCGATCGAGCTCGGCCGAGACTGGGAGCTCACCCGCGGCGGGGCGACGCTGACGCCACGAGCGTTCTTCGTGCTCGCCGGCCGAGACGACTTGGTCGAGAAGAGCGACCGAAACCTCCTCAGGCGACGGTGGCTCATCGGCACCTCGCTGGTGGTCTTGGTGGCTTCGGCGGTCGTTGGCGCCGTCATCATTGCCATGACACCAGACATCAAGAAGCCCTACTGCCTGGCGAGGGTCGAGTGGTACAATGAGTGTGTCTATTATGAAGACCTCTACAACCACGGAGGAACGGCCACCATCATCGGCGGCGCGTTCCTGGCGGGCATGCTCGCCACCCTCGGGTGGCTGAGCCGGCCGGAGGTCTTGCCGATGCGTGAGTTTGCCCCGCTGGTCGACCGCTACAACGAAGACCATTGAACAGCTATGGCTCCAGGCGCTCGAGGGCTGGCCCCTTCTCGAGGGGCGCGGGTCCTCGGCGCTCGAGCCACGCCCGTGCTCCAGCGAGATCGACCCTCACCTGCTCACGCAGCGGCTCCAGCGAGAGCCCGAGGCAAGGCTGGGGAAACGGGTTCAACATCTCGAGCCCCATCTCGAGGAGCTTGACCGCTCCAGCCGCGTTCTTCGCGACGAGGGCTTTGTGGTAGCCGGCCGCCACCTGAATCAGCCCCTGAAGGAGCGGGCGCGTGGGCCCCTTCTCGGCTCGCCACGCTTTTTCCCATACCTCATGGGCCTCGAAGAAGTGTTGGTCATTGAAGAGCACCCGCCCCTCCTCGAGGGCCAGGGCGGTGGTAGCGGAGGGCGGGGGGAGCTGCACGAACGGGAATCTACGGCCACCACCTTGGCGATGAAACCCCCAGTTCCGTAGACTCCCGCTAACCGCTGGGGGGGGACCCATGGCCGACGACAATGCCGCTGGTGTAAATCCAACCATCGTGGTGCCTGGAATCAAAGGCAGCACGTTGATGAATTCCTACCCGATGACGCCGAGCACGACGTGGAACACCTGGCAGGCCATCGCCGGGACACCGCTCGAGTCCATTCAGCTCGACAAACTCGGGCAGGTCGACTTCGGAGACGAGGTCGTCAATCGAGCCGTCGAGATGCTCCACCCGGCATACGAGAAGCTGGTGTCGGGGCTGAGAGGTCGGCTCAAATCGCCGGTGTACGCATTTCCGTATGACTGGCGGTTGTCGTGCAAGACGAATGCGCAACGACTGGTCGCCTTCGTCAAAGAAATCCAGGCCAAGCCGATGACGAGCCTCCCCGGCTGGTCGAAGGGGAAGCGTCTGGTGAACCTGGTGTGCCACAGCATGGGTGGGCTGGTGGCCCGCTCGTTCCTCGCCCAGTGGAGCGACGGTGCGCCACCGGTCGACGGGTTGGTGTTCATCGCCACGCCGCACTTCGGCAGCCTCGACGCCGTCGCGGCCATCATCACCGGCGACACCCCGGTGCTCGACTTCGAGAAGCGCCTGCGCAAGCTCGCCCGGGCCATGCCCTCGGTGTACGAGCTGCTGCCCCACGACTGGGACGACGCGCCGGTGGTGCTGGGCGGCAAGCCCCTCGACCTCTTCCAGGAAGGTAACTGGCAGTCCAACGTCATCGAAGAGACCGACGGCCTGGAGGACCTCACCCCAGGCACGACTCACCGCCGCGGCCGACTTCTTCGCGTCACTCCCTTCGGCTCGAGCGGTGCGCGGCTTGGCCAAGCGGACCCTCTGCGTGGCGGGGAACAAGCCGAAGTCGACCTTGGGGCGGGTGACCGTGGTGCCCACGGTGAAGGACGGCGGCACCACCATCGAGAACTGGTTCCTCTTCGGCGAGGACGGCGACCTCGGGCCGGGACCGGTGCGGGTCGACGGAGACCAGGTGGTGACCGTGGAGTCAGCCACGCTCCCCAACACCGCGCTCAAGGTCGTTCCTTTCTCAGACGTCGGCTGGTGGCCGAGCGAGCTCGGGGCGCGGCTGGTCAACTTCCACGCCTTCATCTGCAGCCTCGACGAGGTGCAGACGTTGGTGGCCGGCTTCCTCAAAGACCCCACCACCGATGATGTGCCACTGGGCCTCCGCACGTGGACGGTGGGGTAGCCCATCTCAGCGACGCAGCACGAGCCAGAGCAGCGTCCCCACCGCCGAGCCGAGGCCCACCACCAGGCCGCCGACGCTCTTCCAGCGAAGGTGGCGGTACCGTCGTCGCACCTCCTCCGGGTCAGTGGTGGTGACCAGCTCCCGGGCTTCCCGTTGGGCGTGGAGGCGCAGGGGCCACAGGACAATGGGCGCCATCACCACGACATAAAGAAGCCCACCCCAGATGATGTACGAGCCGAACCCAACGAGCGCCGCGAGCAGGGCACCCGAGGAGAAGAGCACGACCAGGCCGATGCTGACGGCTCGGAGCCGGCGCACCAGACGGCGCTCGGGCTCGTCGAGGGCGAGAGCCAGCTCGGTCGAGAAGCCACGGGACGCACCGGCCACGCCCAAGACTCCCCCGAGCACTGCGCCACCGAGGCCCGCCAAGGCCGCCTTGCTCGCCAGGCCCTTCATCAACGACACCAGGAGGCCGGCTCCACTCGAGGTCCCGGTGGTAGTCGGCAAGGCAGCCATCACCGTGGCGCAGAAGGACTCCGAGGGAGCGCTTCGGGTGAAGAGCTCCTCCGCGAGCTCGTCACGCAAGAGGCCGCGGGCCCGAGACAGACGCTTCCTCACCGCCTCCTCGCTGAGCTCGAGCAGCCCGGCGACCTGAGCGACCGACTGGCCCTCGCGGTAGAAGAGCACCAGCACCTCTCGCGCCTCGGCCGGCAGACCGTCGAGCGCTCGCACGAGATGGGCCTGCTCCTCCCGTGAGAGCAGCGCCGCCTGGGGGTCTGGCGCTGGATCGACGAGGTCGAGGGCGTCGGGGGCCACGCCGTCCCGGTAGCGGTCGCGGAGAAACGACTGCGAGCGATTGCGGGTGAGCTGCCGGAGCCAGGGAAGGAAGCTGTCCGGCGACCTCAAGCGCTGCAGACCCAGCCAAGCCTGGAGAAACACCTCCTGGGAGATGTCTTCGCTGGCGCTCACGTCGCTCACCGTGCTCAGGGCGATGGACGAGACGAGGTTCTTCGTCGATCGCACCAACCGCAGCCACGCCGAGCGGTCCCCGTCGCGGGCCAGGCGCACGTCGTCCACGGCAATCATCGCGCCTCTCCGAGGAAACCATCGATGGTCGTGAGGAGAAACGCGGGCTCATCGAGCATGATGAAGTGCTTGGACGTCGGGTGTACCACCGCCGTGGCGTGGGGAGCTCGGGCGACCTGCGCCGAGTAGAGCTGCGTCACCTGCTCCATCGGTTGGCCGTTGGCCGCGGCGATGAGCAACACGGGCGCTCCGATGGCTCCGACCTTCTCGCGCAGGTCTGTCGTCAGGAGCCCGTAGACCGCGTCGGCCATCACCTCGGGGCTGGACGTGGCCGCCTCCTCGACCACCGCGTCGCGGAGGTGCTCGTCACGAATTTGCTCCGTCAGCGTCTTCTTGAGGTTCGCGCCGAGCTGCGCGCCGGAGGCCTCGAGACGCTCGCGAACCGCTCGTGCCCGCGGTTCCATGAGCGCGGGCGTGGCGTCGGGATTCATGAGCCCAGGGTAGAAGGGCCCACGGACCGGCGCGACCCCGGCGAACCCGGGCAAAGTCAGCACGTGCACCTCGTGCCGCTCGGCGAGGTGCGCGGCCGTTTCACGCCACACCGAGCCCGAACAGGCGAGCCCGGGAATCAACACGACCGGGGAGCCCTTCCCCGCGACGGTGGCGCGAAGCGGCGAGGGTGTGGCGAAGACAGCCAGGCTGGCGAGGGAGAGCGACGTGGCAAGCAGGCGGGACATGGGGCCTTTCTGAAGCGATGCAGCGTGGGTGCCCACAAGTCGCCCGGAGAGAGAAAAGGTGACGGTCCCTCCTCATTCGGCCAGCCGGCCTCGCGCGGCCCAGCCAAGACGTGATGAATCCTCCCCATGGCCGACACGAGCTCGAGAGCGGGAGTGGCGTACTTCGCACCGGAGCTCCTCAAGTGGGTGGCGGCGACCCACGCTCCGCACGACGCTGCGCTCACGGCCGCGTTCGCTGCGCCCTCGATGATGGGCATGCCCGAGATTCAGGTCGGGCCGTCGGAGGGCAAGCTGCTCGAGCTGTTGCTCCGACTGGTCTCTGCCAAGCGAGTGGTGGAGCTCGGCACCTTGGCCGGCTACTCCGCGATGCACCTCTCTCGCGCGCTCCCGGCGGAGGGCAAGGTGTGGACCATCGAGTCCAGCGCTGGCCATGCAGACGTGGCGCGCGCGGTGCTGCGCCGAGGCGGAGTAACGAACGTCGAGGTGCTGGTGGGCGACGGCGCCGAGGTGCTCCCGAGCCTGGAGCGCCACGGGCCGTTCTGCGCGGTGTTCATCGACGCCGACAAGGAGCAGTACGATGTCTACGGGCGATGGGCCGCGGCCAACGTGCGGCCGGGCGGGCTCCTCATCGCGGACAATGCGTTCCTCTTCGGCGAGCTCATGGCCGAGACGCCTCGGGCGAGGGTCATGCGGCGGTTCCACGAAGAAGCGCGCAGTGCCTTCGACACGGTCTGCATTCCGACCCCTGACGGCCTGCTGGTGGGGCTGCGTCGCTAGGCTAGGTGACTGGTGCTTTTGGTCGATGGCGAGCCGAGGTGAGTTCCACGAGTGGCCTGCCAGGCAGGCCTTCAGGAATGACCGCGGCTGTGGAGCGGCCTTGAGGCAGGAGCGGTGACTTGGGGGAGTGGGCTTCGGGCGAGCACGACGAGCCCCTCGGGCCCAGGTACGGTGCTGGGGAAGCAAAGCGGAGAGCAGGCGGCCCGGGAGGGGACTCCCGGATGTAACCATTGGTACTGTTGCTGGCGACCCCTGCCCGACAGGTCCGCTTCCGCCGCGGCCCAAGGTACCGCGGGGTCGAAGATGCGGTCTGGTCATGGACGCCCGTCTTCGATGTGGCGAGACCCTGGCGTCAATGGTTCGAGGTCGAGGGGCTGGTCGGTGGAGGCGCGGAGGAGGACTCCCGGACTGCCCTCGTCCCCTTTGGGCTGGCGCCGTGTGTGGTTGATGGCAAGGCCGATGGATGAGCTCAAGGTCCCATGTCGCTTGGCCACGCGCCGACCCAAGGGGATGTGCTCCGCTCAACGGGGTTTTGCCACGAGCGCGTCTCGCCGACGTCCATCGACGCGCTGCTGCACGCGGAGAGTCATCGGCTCTTTCCGGAGGAGGACTTCGGGGACC
>PMBV01000554.1 GCA_003153055.1 Myxococcales bacterium | reverse complement strand
CGGATCTCGACATGCACTGCCCGAACGCGTTCATGCTTCCCCCTTTGCATCGATGAACCGACGTGGACCGCGCAGGGAGTCTCCTGCCGTCGACCCTCGATGACCTTGATTCACCGCAAGGGAGGCTAATTCATGTAGTCGTCGTTCTTGTCATTGCGCCCACCGTCGACCGAGCGCAGGTGCGACGAGCGCCGCTTCAGGTCGCGCTCGAGCTGCCGAGACCGGAACTTGAGCCACGGCTCGGTGGGCCACCCGTACAGGGCATAGGCGAACGTCATCGCCGTCCCGAAGGCCTCGGGGATGATGGTCGAGAGCCCGTTGAAGATGCCATTGAGGATCATCACCACCACCCCGACGAGGGCGAAGTTCCGTCCGGTGATGGGGAGGCCGAAGATGTTCGTCTCGCTCCGCCAGATGGAGCACCCGTAGCCCACCCAGATGATGCCGCTCATCACGTGCGCCCCGAAGAAGACCTGCGNNCGCGGCTTGGGCGTACACCAGCGACAGGCCGAGCGTCAGCAGCGCCGACAGCGTCACGACGACGAGCACGAAGCGCAAGAACCGCCGGCGACCCCAGCGGTACTCCAGGCTTCCCCCGGTGAGCCAGATGATGAGCGCACTGAAGAGGACCGAGGTCGTGTCAGGCCGCGACGCCCAGATCCACGTCAGCAGCTGCCAGACGTACCCGTGCTCGAGCACCTGGGCCGGCTGGAGGTACAACATCAGCCCGCTGCCCAGCGCGATCCTCCAGAATACCGACGCCACCACCGCGCCCAGCGCGAGCGCGGTCGAGGCGTTCCGGTACGGAGGCACGGAGAAGCGGACCTCCGGCATTCGTCAGGGCTGCTTCGGCTTGTAGAAGATCGTGATGCTCAGGCAGTGAAATTCCTTGTCTGAGCTCTGGGTCACTTTCTTGTCGACGATCTCGATGGCCGTGTTGTCCTTCAGCCAGCGGGTGATGTTCTCGCCCATTGCTTCACGATCTCTCGCCAGTGTCGTCGAGAACACCTTCACCGCCGTAAAGCTCAATGCTGCAGGAGTTACCATGACTTCCATCTCCAAGGTACGCCGGTGGGGGGAGGGACCTCCTACGCGCAGTCCCTGTTCCACCGGATGGTGGGGGCCTTCGCTTGTGCCCCGTTTGGGTGAAACACGCAAGNNCTATCGGACAGTACGGGCGGCACGGTAGTGCTCGCACATCGACGGCTCCTTGCAGGTGGGGCCGATTCCATCGGGGTGGGGGACGAAAGGAGCCTTGTCGTTTTCCTCTGTACCGCAGAGCGCGCACTTTCGCTTGCGGTTCTTCCGCTGCGTCCGGCGCTGCTCGGCGAGCTGCTTCGCCTTCTCCCGCAACGCCTTCGGGTCAGGGACTCCCTTCAAGTCGACCTTCGTNNGCGATTCCCTGCCCGCCGCCGATGCAAGCGCTCCCGGCCACTCTGTACTGCTCTGCGAGGTTGTCGGCGAGGGCGCGTCCGATCGTCTCAAGGGGTGTCCGCCGAACTGAGATGAACCACTGCTGCTCGTCGTGCTTCATGACGCTCTTCATGCGAACAACCTCGAGGGATGAGGCGACACCATGCCTCAGCTCGCAGCGAGTTCACAACAACAGAGCGGTAGCTCGTTGAAGTCACTTGCGATTCCTCACTCGCCCCAAAGCCCGTACGCGCCGGCAATGACGACGAGCAAGCCGCCGAGCGTCCACAGGAGCCCCACGGCGTGCTGAAGGCGGAGATCCGCCCTCCCCGGTCCCCTGTACCACCGCCGGCCCAGCTCGACCCGTCCCTCGAGGCTGGCCTCTCCCTGAGGGGCCCCCAGCTCGGCGACCCGGCGCTGGTGCGCCTTGAAGAGGCGCTGGGGCCCTACGCCTTCGAGCCCGCCAGCGAGGTAGCGCCCCTCGACGGCTCGCGCGACCCGCTGGTAGTCGCACGTCAAGACGAAGCCTTGTTCAGCCCCCGTCAGAAGGAGAATGCGGGGCTGCCCCTCGTGGAGAAAGAGAGAGGCGAAAGCGAGCGCCTCGGGGTGCACGGCGTCGAAGAAGAGCGTCGCGGGCCCGCCAAGGGGCTGCTCGCTGTGGGTGCCCAGCCAGCGGAAGCCGAGCTCGACGAGGACGCTCCACGAAGCGCCGAGGGCGTCAGGCACCATGGCCACCTCACTGGGGTCCTCGGCGTCGACCCTGACCGAGGTGGGCCAGAGGACGATGACCGCGCGCCACGCCTGCGAGCGGATCACCACCAGCCCGACGAGCACCACCAGTGAGGTCTTCAGGAGGCTCGCGGAGTCCGGCATGGGCGAGGCGAACGAACCCCGAAGCGGCCTCGGTGTCCAGAAGCAGGACTCCAGGGTCCGGCGGCGCGTACGGCCAAGGCTGGGGCGCTCCCCGAAGAGCGCTCGGCACGCGAGTTGCTGAGCCGCCACGCGGGGAAATCGGTCCCCGAGAGCAGAGGCGGAGGGCGGAAGCCATGAGCAAGCTGAGCGAGAAGCTGAACGAGAAGCTGAACGACAAGTTGAAGGCGGTGGCGACGGCGGTGGCGGCCATCGAGAAGCAGTTCGGGAAGGGGGCGGTGATGCAGCTGGGAGACGCGGGGGAAGTGCAGCCCGTCGCGGTGATTCCGACGGGCTCGGTGGGGCTCGATCGGGCGCTGGGCGTGGGCGGCTACCCTCGCGGGCGGGTGGTGGAGATCTTCGGCAACGAGTCGAGCGGCAAGACGACCCTGACGCTCCACGCCATCGCGCAGGTCCAGGCGCAGGGCGGCGTGGCGGCCTTCATCGACGCCGAGCACGCGCTCGACGTGGGCTACGCCCGCAAGCTCGGAGTGCGGGTCGAGGAGCTCCTCATCTCCCAGCCCGACACGGGGGAGCAGGCGCTGGAGATCACCGAGCACCTGGTGCGCTCGGGCGCGGTGGATCTGGTGGTGATCGACTCGGTGGCGGCGCTGGTGCCGCGCGCAGAGATCGAAGGCGAGATGGGCGACGCGCACATGGGCGTTCAGGCGCGGCTGATGAGCCAGGCGCTGAGGAAGCTCACCGGGGCGGTGAGCCGCTCGGGCACGTGCATCATCTTCATCAACCAGATACGAATGAAGATCGGCGTCGTCTTCGGAAACCCGGAGACCACCACGGGTGGAAACGCGCTCAAGTTCTACTCGTCGGTGCGCTGCGAGATCCGCCGGGCGGGGAACCTGAAGGACGGCGACGCCGTCGTCGGCACCAGGACCAAGGTGAAGGTGGTGAAGAACAAGGTGGCTCCGCCCTTCCAGGAAGCGGAGTTCGACATCATCTACAACCAGGGCATCAGCCGCGCGGGCGAGGTGGTGGACCTGGGGACGACCTTGGGGCTCGTGGAGAAGGCCGGGAGCCACTATTCCCTGGGCGGAGAGCGCATCGGGCAGGGCCGAGAGCGAGCCATCGAGTACCTCAAGGCCAACCCCCAGCAGCTCGAGGCCGTGGCGGCGAGGATCCTCACCGCGGGACCCGTCGCCCCGCCTCCAGCTCAGGAAGAGGCCGCGTGAGGCCGGCCTGGGCCCTCTGCGCGCTGGGGCTCCTCGTGGCGCTGTCGGCGCGCTGGGCGCCGGCACCGGCACCACACGCTCGGCGCGCGAGGGAGACACACCGGCACTCGCCGGAGCGTCCCTGGGTGACTTACAGGCCCGTGCGCGGCGGCTGATGTCAGGCCTTTCGCTGGACCGTGGGGTCCCGGGCCTCGGCGCGGCCCGGTGACATTCCCGCACTTCGGGGCTGACCCGGGAAGGGGAACGCGCCATCATGCCCTTGCGCTTGGGCCTTCAGGGCGAGCGCCCAAAGCGATTTGGTGGATGGTACGGAGGGAGGCTGAGGACGGATGTCGCCATGACCGAGCACCTTCCCGTGGCCATCATCCTTTCGCTGGCCGTCGTCGCGCAGGCGGCGGCCGCCGTCATGGCGATGAGGCTGACCGCCGTCGCCGGTCGTCGGCTCGCCTGGCTCCTCATCGCCGGGGCGCTCCTGCTCATGACCGTTCGGCGACTGGTCCCTCTCGTTCGCCTCGTCTCCGGCAGCGACATCCCCCTCGACCCGCTGAACGAGAGCGTCGGCCTGCTCCTGTCGCTGCTGATGGCGGCCGGCGTGGCGCGCATGCGACCGATCTTCGCCGAGCGCCAGGAGAGCGAGACCTTGTACCGTTCGCTCGTCTCTTCGATGGCCGAAGGCGTGGTGCTCCAGTCGGCCGACGGCGCCGTCACCGCCGTCAACCCGGCAGCGGAGAGAATCGAGGGGCGATCGGCCGAAGAGATGCTCGGTCGGACACCCGATGATGCGCAGTGGGGAGCGGTCACTGAAGACGGCCGGCCGCTCGAGGGGAAGCTCCACCCCGCGATGGTCACGTTGCGCACGGGCGCGCCGCAATCGGACGTCGTGATGGGCATCCACCGGCCCGACCAGACCCTCGTCTGGATTTCGGTGAACGCCCAGCCGTTGATGGCCCCGGGCAGTCCGCTCCCCTATGANNAAGGCCGCCGAGGAGGCGCTGCACCGTCGCGAAGAGGAGGTTCGCGCGCTGGTCGAGAACTCGCCTGACTTCATCTCGCGGCACGACCGCGAAGGGCGCATGATCTACTGCAACCCTTCGGTGTCGAGGCTGTTCTGCTTCTCGGACCGGGAGATCTTCGGCAAGACGGCTCTCGAGATCCTCCCAGGGACCCAGACGGGGCAGGTCTTCCACGACGCGGTGATGGGGGTGCTCAAGACGGGGCACCCGGCGGAGATCGAGTTCGCCCTCGAAGGGGTCAAGACCGAGCGGTCTCCCGTGCACCACGCGCGCTTCGTCGCCGAGCTCGACCGCGCCGGGGAGGTGACGAGCGTGTTGGCGGTCGGCCGCGACATCACCGAGCNNCACGCCACTGCGCGCCATCGACGGCTTCTCTCAGTTGCTCGCCGCGAGGCAGGCCGTCGCGACCGATGAAGCAGCACAGCGGCTGGTCCGCGTGGTCCGCGAGAGCTCGGCGAAGATGTCGCGGCTGATCGATGGCATGCTCGCCTTCTTTCGTACCGGGCGCATCGAGATGCGCTTGGTCGAGGTCGACATGGCGCAGCTCGTTCGTGAGGTATGGCGTGCGCTCGAGACCACGCGAGCAGGGGGCATGCCTCGTCTCGACCTCGGACCCATCGTCCCCGTGCGCGGAGATCCAGCGATGCTGCGGCAGCTCTGGGCCAACCTGCTGTCGAACGCCGTCAAG
>PMBV01000483.1 GCA_003153055.1 Myxococcales bacterium | reverse complement strand
ATCAAGTCCGGGCCTGGCTCTACGCCGCCCGGTCAGCCACCGCTGGTCCGCCTGGCAGACGTCTTCAGATTCCATTCCGAGTTCAACGCAGCGTGCAATCAGGTCCGGCTCTTGGTGCTGCTCTCGCCAACGTGAAGCGTCTGCGTGCGGGGGGCCTCCGCACTGGAGAAGGTCCTGGAGGAAGAGCGGGACAGCGAGATCCGAGCCTTCGTCGTCTGGGAGCCGGTCCTCTGGACGGACCTCGGCCCGCCCTCGACCGGGAGACTTGCGTCGGTCTCCGATGCCCGAGTGTCCCAGTATTGGGACCCGAAGCATCTTGTCTCGACCTTGGTCATCTCCTCGGCCTGGGCGGCAAGGAACGACATGTTCAGACAGGAAAAGTCCTCGGACACGGTGATCGCCTGGGACCTCATCCTTCTCTTCCCTCCGGGCTCGTGCGGGAGTGGGGCGTTCCCTGAGCCCGTTTTCCAAGGCGATCCCGTGGTGACGAGAATCACGGCCGCCCGAGACCACCTGCGAGCCCTGGTTCGGCGCTGACGCGATGACGCCTCTCGTGTTCCTCCCCGGCGCTGGCGGAAGGGCGTCGTTCTGGCGGCCGGTGGCCGACCGGCTGGCCGACCTCGGCCCGGTTCATCTCTTCGACTACGCGGGCTTCGGCGGCCCTGCCGCGCCGGGCATCCAATCGCTGGACGACCTCTTTGGCTGGGTGGTGCACCGCCTGCCACCAGGAGCGAGCCACATCATCGCCCAGTCGATGGGCGGAGTCCTCGCCGTGCGGCTCGCGCTGGAGCACCCGGAGCGCGTTGCCCGGCTCGTGCTGGTCGCGACCTCCGGGGGCGTGGACGTGGCCCGCCTGGGCGGATCTGACTGGCGTCCTGAGTATCGGGCCGCGTTGCCAGAGGTGCCGCTCTGGTTTGTGAACGACCGAACGGACTTCACCAACCGGCTGCCGGAAATCCGCGCTCAGACCCTCCTCCTGTGGAGCGACTCCGACGAGGTGAGCCCGCTGCCCGTTGCTCGGTTCCTCGCATCGCACATCCCGGCCGCCGGAGTGGTCACCGTGGCTGGCGGGGCGCACGCCTTCGCCAACGAGCGGCCCGATGAAGTGGCCGCCATCATCAGATCGTACTTGGCGTGCAGCACGGGAGCCTGAGATGCCGAACGGGGCTATCATCTCGTCCGTGGGCACCTGGCCGGCAGACTCGACGGTGTCGCCGGACTGGGTGCGGCGCTACCTGGCCTTCCTCGGTGTCGCGCGCCGGGCGCCCGATGCCGCCGCCCTTGCGGAGTTGACCCGCGCCCACGTCCTCACCGTCCCCTTCGAGAACGTGACGTCGCTGCTCCGCCGTCGCGCGCACGCGGGTCGGCCGGTCCCTCCGGTCGATGCGGACGAACTCCTCGGCCGCTGGGAGCAGGGCCGCAGCGGAGGCGTCTGCTTCGAGGTCGCCGACCTCTTCGGTCGGCTGCTGGCGGCGCTCGGCTATCGCGTGCATCCGGTGCCGGGGTACATCACGTTCCCGGGCTCTCACCAGGCGCTGCTCGTCCAGATGGGGGACGCGCGCCTCCTCGTTGACGTAGGGAACGGGGCCCCGTTCTTCGAGCCCATCCCACTGCGCGAGGCCGTCGAGATACGGCGCGCCGGCCTCGCCTACCGATTTCGCCCCGACGTGGCAACCGGGGACTGGATCCAGGAGCGCTTGATCGACGGGGCGTGGGCCCCGTTCTGCCGGTACGCGCTGCGCCAGCCTGACCCAGCGGCATTCGAGGCCGCGTACCAGCGCCACCACACACCAGGTGAGACGTGGGTCACCGGCTCGCTCACCATCATTCGCTGCGAGGAAGAGCAGGTGGTGCTGCTCCGCGACGAGGAGCTGTCGCACTTCAGCACTGCCGGCAAGCGGAGCGAGCGCATCTCCACGCTTGCCGACTACGCCCGCGTGGCCGCGGAGACATTCAAGTTGCCGGCCCTGCCCATCGCCGAGGGCGCGGGCGCGTGGAGGGAGACCATCGCGCGGTGGGGTGGACCTCATGCCCCGACCCCGCTGGCGCGCGAGGTGTAGGAGCCAGAGACAGGGTCACGGTCACGGAAGGCGGAGAGCAACCGCCGGAGCGATCCCAAGTTCCGCGGAGGCGCCGCCCACCGGGGACAACTTCAGAGTGGCACGCCCTCCTGCTCGTCGCGGCCGAGCGCCTTGTGGAGAGCCTCACGGGCATCCTTGGCGCTCTTCAGCGCTCCAGAGCGGATGCGCTCGCCGAGATCCTTCGTCGCCTCCTCCGTTCTCTTGAATGCCTGGTCCAGCGCCTTGCGCTCGCCGCCGGTGAGCCGGTCAGCGGGAGACTCGATCTTCCAGATGCCTTCCACCCGACGCAGCCGCACGGGTCTCTCGCCAGTTGGCCGCAGAACGGCTCGATCGCCGTTCACCTCGAGGGGAGCTTTGTCGATCGCTGCGACCAGCCGTCCATGNNCGACGGAGTCCGTGCTCGCTGGCGGCGCTGGCGCGAACGACAAGGCGGTCCCCGTCGGTAGGCTCGGCCACGAGCGCAAGCGCGGCGTCGGCGTCGCCACGAATTATCGCCTCGAAGTAGGCGTGCGCAGTCGCGCGAGGCGCCACGGCATCGGGTGCAGCGACAAGGACAAGGGCCGTCAGGGCGAGCGGGATCGCATACATGGCAGGCGTCTTCTACCACTGGTGGCCGCCGAGCGTGACGGCCACGAGCCATGGTCCAGGAACCCGCTACTTCTCCACCTCGACCGACTCCACCCAGATGATCTCGCAAGCACCAGAGCCCACGTCGTCGCGGGTCATGCTGGTCCGCATTCGCGCCGCCACCTGGCCGCCCGCGTCGCGTATCTCCACGTCCACGAGCTTCCCCTGGAGCATGACGAGGTTCCCGATGCGTACTCGGTCAAGCTCTTGGGCGACTTCCTCGGTCGCGGGGATGAGGTGGTTGTTCGCCACGTGCGTCGGCAGTCGACCGATGGCCGCCGATGGGGTGGTGGCGTCGTACCAGTAGCTCACGTACCGCTCGGAAAGGTGGAACTTCATGTGGCGCAGCACCGCCGGATCCGCCACCGGGCCCCAGACGAGTGCGAGGTCGAGCGGCATGACGAAATCCCACTTGTCGAGGAGCTTCCGGCTCGTCTCCGCAGCGTAGCCGGTGACCTTGTACGTTGCCCTGGGGATGAGCCGGACCTGATACCCCTTCAGCTCGAACTCGATGGGCGGCTCGCCGGTGATCGCGACCTGCTCCGGCTCCGAGGACGCCCTCGATGGATCGACGTGTTCGCGCCAGTCTCGACAGCCCGCCAAGAGGACGAGGAGAACGAGTTTAGAGGACGCAGGGCACCGTCTCCAGAAGGAACGCCCCCGAGTACCAGTCGTCGCATGCCTCCACGGCGGGAGTGTTCGCCTGGAGCGCCTTCGAGACGACCTGCTCGGTGAACGACCACATCGTCGTGAGCCGACCCGCATGACGGCGGGACCTCGACTCGTACCGTGGATTGTCGCCCTCGATGCGGCGGGCGACCTCGATGAAGCGGTCGAGCCAGAAGCCGGGCGCCACCGGAGGGCTCGCGGCGAGCGCATCCCAGAGGAGCGCGATGAACGCCACGCAGGCCGCGTTCGAGGCGTAGTCGTTGTGGGTGACGGCTCCGGCGAGGACGGCGTCCGACCACAGGGCGGCCGTGGGAGTGCGGAGGTGCGGCAAGAGCACCGGGGCGATCCGCATGAGCGCGCCGTTCCCAGCGGACTCCTGGCTGGACGCCAGCCAGTCGCCCGTTCGGGACCATTCGTCCAGGAACGAGCGGACGGTCGAACCGATGCCGAAGATGCGACCGGAGGCTAAACGGGCTGCGAGGCGAGCAGGGACGAGGCCACCGTCTTCGAGCATCTGCTGGATAGTCCAGTATGCGAGCTGGGTGTCGTCGGACGGCAAGCCGACAGGGCGCTCATCCGCGTATCGGTTCGGGAGGTAGTCGCGGATCTCGCCGTGCCGCCGGTGCCGTTCGGCGGGGACGAGCGACTCGCTGGTGTTCCCCAGTGAATCGCCCATCGCGAGCCCGGCCAGCATGCCAGCCACGCGGTTCCACGGGACAGAAGAGGCGCGCGGCGGCACAAGCTCCGCCGGGTCCACAGCAACGCGGAGCCGCCCCGTCGTGAAGAGGTCGCGTACGAGGTCACGGTTGTCGAGCGGCATCACAGCCTCACCTTGGTGCGGGTCCAGGGCCGGGAGGTGGCAGT
>PMBV01000409.1 GCA_003153055.1 Myxococcales bacterium | reverse complement strand
ATCTTTATGGGGGTCAGATCGGCACGGAGTTGAAGCTGCCGAACAAATTCCGGGCAAAGGTCGCCGCCGCGTACTATTACTTCGATGGAGTGTCCGGAAAGCTATCGACGCCGTACACGCCGCTCACCGCGAGCGATGCAGGCGACACGGACGGCACGCGTCCTTCCTTTGCACAAAAGGGAAACACCTACATGGCGCTGCGAACGCCCACCATCGAGGCCCTCGCTGCGGAGGGCCTCGGGGCCGCGGAGTACCAGTACTTCGGGCTGGCCCATCTGTTTCGCGAGCTCGCCATCACCGGTCGTTTCGAGCTCAAGGTGGCGGCGCAGCTCGCGGTCACGCTCGACGCGGAGTTCGTCCGGAACCTGGGCTTCTCCCCCAGGCGCGTCGGCACGGTCGCGGTCAACAACCTGGGCGCCTGCGACGAGAACTTCCTCAACTGCGCCTATGCGGGCGGGCTGAACGGATACCTCGGGCGCGTGTCCGTCGGGAGCCCGGCGATGAGCAAGCAGTGGAGCTGGAACCTGGGCGTGACGTACCGCTCCCTCGAATCGGACGCGGTGGTCGACGCCTTCAACGACCCCGACTTCGGCCTGGGAGGAACGAACCTGAAGGGCTTCATCTTCGCTGGCACCGTGGCGCTCGCGGATGGCGTCCTCGCCACGGTGCGGTGGATGAGCGCCAACCAGGTGTCGGGCCCGCAATACGGTGTTGATGTGCTCCACATCGACGTCACAGCGAGGTACTAGCCATGCGCTCGGCTTCGGCTCCGCTCCTCCTCCTGATCGTCGCCCTTGGCTCGAGGACCGCCCGAGCGGCCGACTCGGGAGCCGAGACACGCCTCCGCGAGGCGCTCCGCTCGACTTCGGCCCAGCTCCGCGCGCTCGAGGACGAACGCACGCAGTGGCAGATCACCGACGCGCAGCAGAAGAAGGAGTTGGAGTCGCTGAGGAGCCGGCTTTCCGCTCAGCCGCAGGACGCCCGCTCGTCGAACGAGAACAAGCACTGCTCGGCGCAGCTCAAGCAATGTCAAGCCGAGCAATCCGAGCACGCCGCGGCCACCGCGAAGCTCGAGGCCTCGGTCGCCCACTGCGAGGCGACGGTGTACGACGCGGCGATGGCGGCGAAGGTCCGCGAACAGGACGCTGCCAACCGGACCAAGGACACGGCTTCCGAGATCACCGCGCTGACCGAGCGCACCAAGGCCTGCGAGGCCAAGAACGCCAAGATGTTCCAGGTGGCAGAAGAGATCCTCGCGCAACTGTGGAAGAACGGCGCCGGAGAGCCTGTCCTCGGCCTCAAGCGCGTCGAGATCGAGAACTTCGCCCAGGATGCTGAGGACAAGCTCCTCGAAGCAAAGGTCAAACCATGAATACACTCATCGCCTCCTTTTCGTCTCGTATTGCGGCCGTCGCCGCCTCGTTGTTGGTTGTCATGGCGCCTGCCGCGGCGGCGGCGGACGTCGTGGCTCGCGTCGGAGGTACGGACGTCAACAGCGACGAGCTGCGCCACTATCTCGACACCCTCGGAGCCCAAGACAGAGCGGCGATCGCCAAGGACCCGGCGTTGCTTTCGCAGCTGGTGCGCGCGTATCTCGCGCGCCAGGCGGTGCTCAAGGAGGCGCAGGCCAAGAAATGGGACCAGCGGCCCGAGGTGAAGGCGCAGCTCGATCGTGCGCGAAACCAGGCGCTGACCGAGCTGTATCTGCAGTCCGTCTC
Source organism: Myxococcales bacterium (assembly GCA_003153055.1). Next base: position 6,701 of record PMBV01000409.1, on the reverse strand, counting down.
CAAGCCGCCCGAGACCTTTCCGAGCGGCGCGGAGCTGCAGGCGGCCTATGACGCCAACAAGAAGGCCTTCGAGGTCCCCAAGCAGTACCGCGTCGCGCAGATCTTCATCGCGGTCGCCAAGGGCGGTGAGAAGGAGGCCGAAGAGAGGGCGAAGGCGAAGCTCGACGAGGTCCTGAAGAAGCTCAAAGCGAAGGGGGCCGACTTCGCGGCCATCGCCCGCTCCGAGAGCGACGAGTCCGCGGCCGCCGAGCGCGGTGGTGAGATCGGTTGGCTCAGTGAGAGCCAGCTGCTCGCCGGAATCCGGGCCACGGTGACCGGCCTCGCCACCGGCGCGACGTCCGAGCCACTTCACCTCGACGACGGCTGGCACGTCATCAAGGTGCTCGAGACGAAGCCACCCACGACCCGGCCCCTCGCCGAGGTCCGCGAGGCCCTCGCCGCCCAGCTTCGCGCGGATCGCGCCCAGGCCAATCGGCAGGCCTACCTCGCCAAGCTCCTCGAGCAGAATCCGCCGGCGTTGAACGAGCTCGCGCTCTCGAAGCTCGTTCAGAAGTAGCGCCCATTTCGGGGAATCAGGGGCCTTTCATGATCAAGCACACGTTGGTCTGGGACAAGACAGTCGGGCTCGGAGTGGCCCTGCTGGCGCTCGCCTGCGGTGGCACGCACGTCGGCAGCGCGGAGGTGAGCGTCCGCATCAACACGCCGCCGGAGCTCTGCATCAAAGCGAACCAGTTCATCGTCCACGAAGGCCTTCACCCAACCCCGCGCGATCTCCCGGTCGGGGACACCGTCGACGTCGTCGTCGAAGCATCGGATGCTGATGGCGACCCGCTCTCTTTTGCGTACACCTCGAGCTGCGCGAATGCGTCCTTCACGCCTGCCGGCACGGGTCCGACGCCCAACATCACCCGCTTCTACAACGCCGACCCCACCGCGGACTGCACCATCGAGGTCGCGGTGTTCGACGGACGCGGCGGAACCACTCGGGCCACCGTGTATGTCTCCGGCTCGTAGCTGGTGACACCGCGCCCGCAGCGGTTCTGTCACGTGTTTGAAGAGTGGAGTTGGCCGTGGTGCCCCTCGCGCGCCACAGGCGACCCGTAGGGTCCGCTCCGCGTCACGCTGAAAGACCGCGAGACGTCGAGCTCCGAGGCGGACCTGCCGGCCGTCACGGGTGTGCTCGCGGACCCCCGCGGCAGGAAGAGGAGCACCCCGTGTCCCAGAAGAGAAACGTCCACCACGCCGCGACTCGCGTCGCGCTGCTCGTCGCGCTGTTCCTCAGCGGAGCCGTCGCCGCCCACGAGCGCGAAGACCATCAGCGCCCCCTCCGATTCAACCCCAGCGGGGCGTTCAAGATCCTCCAGTTCACCGACACACAAGATGGCCCCGACACCGATCCGAGGACGGTGGCGCTCATCAACGCGGCGCTCGACGACCAGAAGCCCGACCTTGTGGTCTTCACCGGCGATCAGCTCACCAGCGCATGCAAGACGCCCGACGACGTCCGCCGCGCCATCGACAACATCGTGCGCCCGGTAGACGACCGGCAGGTTCCCTGGCTCATTGTCTTCGGCAACCACGACGAGGATCACACCCCGAAGACGGGAGTGGACGAGGCAGGCATGCTGCGCATCTACCGGTCCTACCGCCACAACATCAACCGTGAGGACGCCCCGGCCCTGACCGGCACCGGCAACATGCACGTGTTGGTTCACGGCGCGCACTCCGAGAAGCCGGTGTTCAACGTCTGGGCGTTCGACTCGGGCCGTTACGCCCCAGCGCAGATCGCCGGACAGGCGGTGAGCGAGGACGCGCTGCTCGGCTGGGGGTGGATGCCTGATTGGGACTGGATCCACCGCGACCAGGTGCAGTGGTACGTCCACACGTCGGAGCATCTCGAGGCGGAGCACGGGCGGAAGATCCCGTCTCTCATGTTCTTCCACATCCCCCTCCAGGAGTTCCGCCAGATGTACGAGAACGACGCCTACAAGCGCGCCCACCCCGAGCTTGGGCTCAGGCCACAGCACGGCGTGACGGGAGAGCGGAACGAGGACGAGTGCCCGGGTCCGTTCAACAGTGGCCTGTTCGCCGCGGCGCTGGAGCGCGGAGACGTCAAGGGCATGTTCGTCGGCCACGATCACGTGAACGACTACGTGGGCAACTACTTCGGCATCACCCTCGGCTACTCGGCGAACTCCGGCTTCGCCCCCTACGGCCTGGGCGGCGCCGACAACAACCGCATGCGCGGCGCGCGGGTGTTCGTCATCCAGGAGAGCGACCCCTCGCGCTTCACCACCCAGATGGTGCGCGCCAAGGACTACGGCATTCAGTAGCCGCCCCATCGAGGCCGGCGTACGCGCGAACATGGTGCGCCGGCCCTCCAGATTTCGTCGGCGGCCGGCGCACTCCACGCCATACTCTCCGCATGCGGGCCTTGACCGTCGCGCTGGTACTCTCGAGCAGTCTCCCCTCCTCCGCGGCCGACGTCGCGCTGAACGTCGGCGTCCTCGAGGTGGTGACGCTCCCGCCTCCCGCTCACGGCGGCTTCTACCCGAGCCTCGGCGTCTCGGTGGCCTTCCCCCTGGGGCCGGTGACGCTCATCCCCTCGCTCGCCCTCGAGTGGTCGTTCGACCAGGGTCGCGGCGGCCTCGTCTTGGGAGCCGTCGTCGACTTCCCCTTGAGCGAGCACCTCGGCTTCGACGTCAACCTGTCGCTCACTCACGACCAGCCCGGGCTCCACTTCGCCGAGTCGGCCCTCTTCCTCGGCGCCGGGCCCGGGGTGTCCATCTTCCTCGGCAAGTGGACGATCTCGCCCTACGTCGGCTTCTTCGCGAGCCTCTTGAGCCCCGGCCTGAGCATCGGGCCAGGGGTCAACGTGGCGTGGACCTTCACGTAGAGGAGTACACTTCGGCCATGGACCTCTACTTCGGCAAGAACTCAGGGAACTCCGCCCGCGCAGTGTTCGGCCTCGTCGAGGCCGGCGCCCAGTGGCACCCGCGGCTCATCGACCCACACGCCCAGGAGAACCGCACCCCGGAGTACCTTCAGGTCAACCCGATGGGGAAGATCCCCGCGCTCGTCCACGGCTCCTTCCACCTCTGGGAATCCAACGCCATCAACTGGTACGTCGCCGAGCGACACCCGGAGTCGAGGCTCATCCCCACCTCTGTCGAGGGCCGGGCCTCGGTGCAGCGCTGGCTCTTCTTCCAGGCCGCCCACGTCTCCCCCGCGTGCGCCCAGGTCTTCCGCACGACCAATGCTCGCGTCCGCGCGCACTGGGGCAGCCACCCCGACGTGGCCGCGGCCGAGACCGGAAGGAAAGAGCTCGCCCGGTACTTCCCTGTCATCGAGGCGGCCCTCGAGGGACGGGACTGGCTCGAGAAGGACTTCTCGATCGCCGACATCGCGTACCTGCCCCACATCACCTTCCTCGCCGAGGGCGGCTTCGACTTCGCCCCCTACCCTCGCCTCAAGGCCTGGGTCGATCGGCTGTCGGCCCGGCCGGCCTGGCAGAAGACGCGCGAGCTGGTGTTCGCCTAGCTCCCTGATGCAGCCCTCAGCAGCCTCGGCGGTGGAAGATCCGCCAGCGTCCAGCCGCCGCTCCCGTCCAGCTCGAGCACCCTGTTGTGAAACCGTTCCAACGCTGGGCGCGGCCCGGTGCTGAGGTAGCAGATGCCCAGACCCTGGAGCTGCTCGTAGAAGGCCTGTCGTCGGTCGACATCCACGGCGCCGCTGGCCTCGTCGAGGAACAGGAACCGCGGCCGGCCGATCAACACGCGCGCGAACGCGAACAGCTCCTGCTCACCCACCGAGAGCAGGCTCTTCCAGTCCTCCTCGCGGTCGAGATCCCCGATCCGCGCGACGGTGCCTTCGAGGCCGACGAGCCCGATGGCCCGCGTGAGCTCGGCGTCATCCACGCGCTCCAGGTGCGTGCCATAGAGAAACTGCTCACGGAAGGTCCCCAGCGGCATGTACGGACGCTGGGGAATGAACATGCACTCGAGCGCAGCTGGGCGCTGGACCACGCCGCTGCCGTGGCTCCACAGCCCTCCGAGGAGCCGGAGCAGCGAGCTCTTGCCGGATCCGCTTGGCCCCGTCACCAGCAGCCGATCTCCGGGCCCGAGGTGAACGGACAGGTTCCTCACGATGGTCTGCTTTCGGGTCGGCGTCAGCAGGGTGACACCCTTGAAGGCGACGCTTGGTCCATCCTCGAACTCAACCAGCTGGTCGCTTGGCCCATGCGGACCACTGGCCCGCTCGATGCTGTCCCAGAAGGTGCCCACTCGGGTGGTGACGGCTGCCAGGCTGCTCAGCGTGCCGAAGTGCACCACGATGACGGACAGCGCCCCCAGCACCTGGCCAAACGCGACCCCCGCCTGGATCACCGTGCCGAGCTCCATCTTCCCCCGGAAGTAGAGCGGGGACACCAGGATGGTGGGTAGAATCGCCAGGACGTAGTTGTACCCATTGGTCAGGAAGCCGAGGTTGCGGTTCCAGTCGATGATCGCCCGGGTGTTGAGCACCGCCTTCGCCAGCTTCTCCTTGACGCTGATTCGCTCGCTGGCCTCGCCACGGTAGAACGCGATCGACTCCGAGAAGTCCCTGACGTTGACCAGCTTGTAGCGGTAGTCCGCGTCCTTCTGGAGCTGCGCGAAGGTCAACCCGATGAGCGGTCGGCCCAGGTAGTACGTCGCCACGGAGCCGACCAGCGCGTAGCCCATCGCGCCGAGCATCAGCACGCTCGAGATGGACCACAGGATGCTGACGAACGCGACCAGGGCAACACCCGAGTTGAACAGGATCAGCGCGAAGGAGAGCGTGCTCGTCGTGAACGCGCGGACGTCCTCCTCGATGCGCTGATCGGGGTTGTCGATCTCGTGCTCGATGCCGATGCGATACGACGTGCCGCTCTTCAGGTAGGCGTCGATCACGTGACGGCTCAGCCAGTTGCGCCAGTAGAGCCCCAGCCGCTCTTCGGCGTACCGGTAGGACACGGCCAGCAGCACCAGCGCGAGGAACAGCCCGGCGTACCTGGTCAACCCACTCACGAAGCGCCCCTCGTCACGCTGGGCCAGCGCGTTCATGAAGTCGCGATCGACGTAGCTGCGCAGCACGTTGAAGCCGCTGAGGGACAGCGACAGGGTGACGATGAGCAGAAGCAGTCCAAGCACGACCCAGCGCGAGTCTCGGGAAACGAAGATCAACCGGGCAACCCTCCAGAAGCGCGCGAAGGTTCGGCGGTCGAAGCGAATCGTCGCGTTCATGAGGTCTTCCTCTGCGCGCGAGCCGAAGGTTCTGACGTCTCCCAAACCGGCCCAGGAGCCCCCCGCGCGGCTTGTTGGTAACGGCCCGCGGAGTGCTTGTCGCCCTTCTTCGCTCGCGGAGGGCCCTCGTCACTTCCCTGCCAGGAAGCCTCCCAGCACCTTGGCGAAGGCGTCGGGCGCGTCGAGGAAGGGGAAGTGCCCGCTGTCCTTCATCACCTCGACCCGGGCATGGGGGAACGCCGCCGCGATGTCGCGGCTGGCGATCTCCGGGGTGAGATCGCGGCCACCGTGCACCACCAGCACCGGGGCCGTCACCTCGCGCAAGAGCGGGCGCCAGTCGTGGCGCGCCCCGAGCCCGAGGTACACCGCCTGCACCGCGAACCCGCCAACCGAAGACGGCTCGACCGGCGGCACCTCGAAGTGGGCGGTCCTCGCCGCGATGGCGAAGTACGCCGCGAACTCGGCGTTGAAGGCGGTGAGCTGCGACTCCGTCTTCCCGAGCAGCGAGTCGAGCTGGAACGAGCGCTTCCGGTACGACTCGAACTCGGCCCGCTTCCCCTCCGGCAGCCGGGCGTTGATTTGCTGGAAGAACCCGCCGTGCGGAGAAGGCAGCTCGAGGACGTCGGCCGGCGCCACCAGCACGAGCGCCTTCACCCGCTCGGGAAACTCGGCCGCGTAGAGCGACGCTAAAAGCGCTCCGAAGGAGTGGCCGACCAAGGTGAGCTGCTCCTCGCCCAGCACCCGGCGGATTCGCTCGATGTCCGCCACCTGCGCGGTCAGGCCGACCGCCGCCTCGAGCTTCCGCGCGGCGGCGAAGAAGTCCTTGGTGTCGACCTTGTCCACCGGGCGGGTCGAGCCCCCACAGCCCCGCTGAAGGAGAGGAAGAACAATGCGGCGAACCTGAGCACCCTCCTGGAGCCGGCCAGGGCGTGAGGGCGCACCCAGTGGTCGCGAACCTCCTGAGGGGGCGTCCAAATGGGCCGAATTCCGCGTGGGTGACACACGTCCCCGTGGCTGTCGAAGCCCTCGCGTCCCGCCGCATCGCGTCACAAAGGCAGGGAGAGCTGAGGCGGGTCCGGGCCGTGGCAGGCAGGGAGGAGCTTGCGGGGCTGGAGGAGGCCGAGGCGCTGGAGCACCTCCTCGGCGGTGCGGTGGCTCGACACCACGGCCAGGACTCTTCGGCGGCCGCCGCAGGTGCAGCGCCAGACGTCCTCGCCGAAGGTGCGGGCCTGGAGGGTGGCCCAGTCGAGGCGGGGTCGTTTTCGCTTTGGCGCCGCAGCAGAGGGAGGGGTGCTGGACTCCGGCGTCGAGCTGTCCATTGGCGGGGCTCGCACCACCAAAGGACGGAGCTTTGAGTTGGGCCCATAGACGCCGTGGAAGGTGGTGAGGTGCTTCCTCGGCGGCGGCAGCAGCGCCGCCAGCCGCTTCATCAGCGCC